>JAISKG010000105.1 GCA_031261015.1 Dysgonamonadaceae bacterium
TCTTACGTCGCATATCGACTTAGTCGGAGCCGAAATCGAAATGCTCAATTTTCCCGACAGGGAAAAAGTCTTGAAATCGGTCTTGGATCCGATCCGCAACAACTACGACTACATCCTGATCGACTGCTCGCCGTCGCTGGGACTTATCACGATCAACGCCTTAACGGCTGCCGATTCGGTGATCATCCCCGTGCAATGTGAGTATTTCGCGCTAGAAGGAATCAGTAAACTATTGAATACTATCAAGATAATTAAATCAAAATTAAATCCGAACTTAGAAATCGAAGGTTTCCTCCTGACCATGTACGATTCGCGCCTGCGTTTGGCCAACCAGATTTACGACGAAGTGAAGAAACATTTCGGCGATATGGTCTTTACGACTGTTATTCAACGAAATGTGAAACTCAGCGAAGCGCCGAGCTACGGCCAGCCGGTGTTGCTTTACGACTCGGAATCCAAAGGATCGACCAATCACATCCAATTGGCGCAGGAAATCATCGACAAAAACAAGTAATATGGCAAAACAAACGAAATCAGTGTTAGGCAAAGGTTTAGGTGCCTTGATCACGATGGATGAAGTCAATACGGGAGGTTCTTCTTCCATTAACGAAGTGGAGTTGGTGAAGATCAAACCCAATCCTGATCAGCCGCGAACGGTTTTCGACCGGGAAGCCTTGGAAGAATTGGCAGCTTCCATTCAGGCAATCGGATTAGTGCAGCCCATCACGTTGCGCGAAACCGCACCCGAACAATACCAAATCATCTCCGGCGAACGGCGTTACCGCGCTTCCCTCATAGCCGGATTGACCTCAGTCCCAGCCTATATCAAGAAAGCTTCCGACGAAAATATCATGGAGATGGCGTTGATCGAAAACATTCAGCGCGAAGATCTAAACGCCATCGAAATCGCCCTCGCCTTGCAAACCTTGATCGATACTTATCAACTGACGCAAGAAAAATTGAGCGAACGCATCGGCAAAAAACGGGCAACCATCGCCAATTTCTTACGATTATTGAAATTGCCGGCCGAAATCCAGATGGGCTTGCAAAACAAGGATATAGCTTTCGACATGGGACACGCCAAATTGCTGCTTTCGCTGGAAGATCCATCTACGCAATTAATGGTCTATAAACAGATTATTGAATATAATTTTTCAGTCCGGCGCACGGAAGAGATCGTTCACGCGCTCAACGAGGAGCAAGCGCCGGTTACTTCGGCCAAAAAGAAAAGCATGGCGCCGGAATACAATCTGCTGAAAAGACATTTATCCGATTTTTTCGGAACAAAAGTCGCCTTTTCTATCAATGAAAAAGGGACAGGAAAAATCAGTATTCCTTTCGATTCCGAACAGGATTTGGAAAGAATTATGCAGATTTTTGATGCAATTAAAAAATAAATTCGTAACTTAGCCCGATCTTTGGAATATTTTGAACGACTTGAAGCAGTACAGAGTTCTTATATTATTGATAATAATTAGTTTTTCTGCCGAAATAAAAGCGCAGGATTCATTTATCGTTGAGCGAGATAGCCTGTCCGAAGGCGCGGGATTTCTGACATTTCCCGATTCGGTAGTGATGGATGCTTCATCGGTGAAAAAAAAAATTGAAACGGTCGCTCCGAAAGAAGCAGCGTTTAAACCCAACTCGACAAAAGCAGTCATATATTCTGCTGTTTTTCCGGGTTTAGGACAAATATATAATCGTAAATATTGGAAATTACCTATTGTTTACGGTGGTTTTTTAGGTTGCTATTACGCAATCTCTTGGAATGGAAACCAATATAACGGATACAAGGATGCGTATCGCGATTTTACTCACGATATACAACCGGGAAGTCAAGGCGGCACTCATGCGTGGAAGGATTTTCTTCCTTACAGTATGATCGGTATGGACGACGATCCGTTGAAATGGCCGGACAGCGAGCGAACATGGTTTCGAAGCGCATTGAAAAACAAACGGGATTATTACCGGCGCGACTTTGAACTCAGCATCATTGTAACTGTGGGACTCTACGCCCTTTGTATGATCGATGCTTACGTGGACGCTCAATTGTTTGACTTTGATATTAGTCAGGATTTGAGTTTGCGCTTCGATCCTGTGATTATGCAAGAAACTGCCTCTCGTGCAAGGACTTTTGGTCTTCAGTGCAGTTTCACTTTTTAAAACTTAAGATGAAAAACAAATGAAAAAATTATTTTTATTCGCAACCGTAGCATGCGCCGCCTGGTCGGTCGGAGTACAAAATACCTTTAGTCAAGGGAATAATTACAATCGCTATCCTCAAGAAAATGTGACAGGGATTGATAACGATGCCATTTATGTTCCCGAAAGTTGGGAACTCGGCTTGGATAGTTTACTAAACTCCTGGCAAGTGCGGCATTACACGCAAAAAATGCGCAACGACGGCTATCGGGAAACGCGCCCTATCAGCGACGCCGTATATATGGAGCGACTTTCCAAATTGAATACTGTAATCGAACTTCCTTATAATGGTATAGTTAGGAATTGTATCGACATGTATGTGGATAAACGTCGCAACATGGTCGAATACATGCTGGGCTTGGAAAATTTTTATTTCCCGATGATCGAAGAAGCCTTGGATAAGAACGGTTTACCCGATGAATTGAAATATTTAACAATTGTCGAATCGGCATTGAATCCCACTGCTTTTTCTCACGCGGGAGCTTCGGGCCTGTGGCAATTCATTCATTCTACGGGAAAAGCTTACGGAATGGAAATCAACAGTTTAGTGGACGAGCGGCGCGATCCGGTGAAATCGACTTACGCTGCTTGCCAATATTTCAAAAACATGTACAATATTTTTGGAGATTGGACTTTGGTAATCGCCTCGTACAATTGTGGTTCGGGCAACGTGCAAAAAGCCATTCGCCGCGCAGGCGGAATTACCGATTACTGGAAAATTTATCCGTACCTTCCGAAAGAAACGCGGTCGTATGTGCCGTTTTTCATCGCAGTGAATTATGTGATGAATTATTACGCGCAACATCAATTATATCCTGTGAAAACGACTTTGCCGCCGGCAACCGACACGGTGATTGTTAATCAAACGTTACATTTCGATCAGATTTCGGCCATCTTGGGCATCGAAAAAGATCAACTACGCTACCTCAATCCACAATATAAACGCGATGTCATTCCGGGCGACCGGCCGCGGCCGCTGAAATTACCTACTTTGCAAGCCTACGCATTTATCGAAATGCAAGATACGATTGCGAAATACAGAGTCAACGAGTTGTTTACGAATCGAACGCTCGTCACCGACATCGGCGCAAGCGACAATGCAAAAATCATCCATCGCGTAAGAAAAGGCGAAACTTTGGCGACAGTCGCTTCGCGCTATGGCGTTTCGATGTCGAACCTTCGTCGTTGGAACGGCTTGAGATCCAATAAAGTAGCGCGAGGTAAAGCCTTGACGATTTATGTGGATAACGGCGGACATTCGTATGCTTCCAATCGCAGTTCGTCTTCTTCGAGTTCACCGTCGATCACTGCTTCTCCGTCTTCTTCCCGCTCAAACTCAAATACTTCAGACCGTGTGACGGCGCAGCACAAAAAGCAGGTAGGAACTTCTACGCCTTATCAACGTTACAAGGTAAAATCGGGCGATTCGTTTTACAGCATCGCTCGCAAATATCCGGGTTACACGCATTTGGATATTATGAAGATGAACAACATGAGCAAAAATTCGTTGAAAATCGGTCAATACATCATCGTCCCTAAAGTCTAAACATTTTTATGGAAGATCCCGAATGTACCCAAATGGCGGAAGATGCCATGGTTCAGGAAGCTTACGAACGCTTACTGAAGAGCTATGCTAATTCCAACCATCGGAAGAAATTCGACATCATCGAAAAAGCTTTTCAATTTGCCAACCAAGCACATAAAGGCGTAAAAAGACAATCGGGAGTTCCTTATATCATGCACCCTTTAGCGGTCGCTTTGATCGTGAGCGAAGAAATGGGCTTGGGTTCCACGTCGATTTGTTCCGCGCTTTTGCACGACGTCGTTGAAGATACCGATTACACAGTCGAGGATATAGAAAAATTTTTTGGAAAAAAAATTGCTTCCATTGTTGACGGACTGACTAAGATTTCGGGAGGCATTTTTTCGGAAGTCGTTTCGATACAAGCCGAAAGCATGCGTAAATTATTGCTGACTATGTCGGAAGATATCCGCGTAGTCTTGATCAAAATTGCCGATCGTTTGCACAATATGCGCACGTTGGGTTCACTACTGCCCGCCAAACAGTACAAAATCGCCGGCGAAACGATGTTTCTTTACGCGCCATTAGCGCATCAATTAGGCTTATACGAAATCAAAAGCGAATTGGAAGACTTGAGTTTCAAATATGAACATCCCGATGAATATAAACATATTGAGCAAAAACTCAAAACAACGGCGGGTAACCGCGAAAAAATCTACGAACATTTTGCCGCTCCGCTCGAACAAAGCTTGAAAGATATGGGTTACCAATTCCGGATGCAGGAGCGAGTCAAATCCATTTATTCCATCGGGAATAAAATGAAAGCAAAAAACGTTGATTTTCAAGATATTTACGATTTGTTCGCTGTGCGTATCGTTTTTGATCCGAAGCCGGGAATCGATGTTAAAAAGCAGTGCTGGGAGATTTATTTGGCTATCACTGCGCTTTATCCGCTTCGTCCCGACCGGATTCGTGATTGGATCAGTCGCCCGAAAGCCAACGGTTATCAGGCTTTGCACGTGACCGTTATGGGACCCGACGGGCAATGGATCGAAGTGCAAATCCGCAGCGCGCAAATGGACGAAATCGCTGAAAAAGGCGTGGCTGCTCATTGGAAATATAAGGAGCAAGGCAAGACGGAT
This sequence comes from Dysgonamonadaceae bacterium, assembly GCA_031261015.1. GTDB lineage: Bacteria > Bacteroidota > Bacteroidia > Bacteroidales > Azobacteroidaceae > Azobacteroides. Next base: position 4,867 of record JAISKG010000105.1, read on the forward strand.
CATCCTTACGAACAAACCGAACTGGATCAGTGGCTGGCGCGCATTCAGGATGTACTGGAAGCTCCAAGTCCCAACGCGATGGACTTTTTGGATACGGTCAAATTGACTTTATTCGCATCCGAAATTTTTGTTTTTACGCCCAAAGGCGAAATCAAAACATTGCCGCAAAATGCTACGGCTCTGGATTTTGCCTACGCTATTCATACCAATGTCGGCGATCATTGCATCGGCGCGAAAGTCAACCATAAATTGGTTCCGCTGAGCCATCACTTGCGAAGCGGCGACCAGGTGGAAATTTTGACTTCGCGTTCCCAATTGCCTAAGCAGGAATGG
>JAISKG010000114.1 GCA_031261015.1 Dysgonamonadaceae bacterium
AATATTAATTCATTTTTTTGTTTCATTATTTAAATTTAATTTCTTATGAAAAAAATTACTCTTTTATTCGCAAGTTTAATGCTTGTATCGGTTAGCGTTAACGCTCAACAGTTGAAAAACCCCACCACTGACTTATGGGACATTCATCCTGCTATTGTAATATGGAATTGCTCCAGCAGCTCTTTTGCTTCGTCCAATGCGATGGAAATTGACCAAACAATTACTTTCGCAGTGGATATTGCAGGTACTAATTTATTAAATTGGATTCAAAACGCTCCGGCCGGCGTAACGCGCGGCGTTGGAGTGGATTTGTGGGTAGATGCCGGTATTTATGAAGATGCAGCATTGAAAGAAGCGGTTGACGGCAAACACATTTTTATGGGACGTTTGGACTATAAGCCAATTATCAGCGACGGAACGCACCAGATTTATGCAGCCGACCTCAATTTTGCTCAAACGGCATTCAATCACAATTTAGGCGCTATTATTCCTTATTTGACTGTGGAAGGCAGAGATGTTTTGTTACGCGCCAACTTGCTCGGTTATGGATTTAAGACAGATGGTACAAACTCTGATTTGGAATGGTGGGCTGAAAGCAACGGTAACCACATTTATGACGAAGTAGTTATCCTGACTCAACCTTACACCGGAACGAAAAAAGCGGAAGATTTCTTCAATGATGATTTCGACCAAGTATTGTCTATAGGGGGGGGGTACACTGATATACAGGGAGTTGCAGTTCCTTGTTTGGCTCCTAAGAAAGATTTGGGCATTACTCCTGTGGTGGTTGATTCTCCGATTGTCGGCCACGAATACTACAACTTACAAGGAATAAAACTTCCCGGACAACCGGAAAGCGGTTTATATATCGACAAGGCTATTAAGGCAAATGGTACTTCCGCCGCTACAAAAGCATTGAAAGCGTTGAAGTAATTGTTTTAGGTATTCTCACAAAAGGAAAAGCGAGACTTTGAAAACTTCGCTTTTCCTTTTCTTTTCAAATTCCTTTTATCAAACCATAATACAAATACATTATGAAGAAGCAAAAATTAGCCGCTTTCTTTATTCTAATTATTCTGTGCTGTTTTCCGGTAATAAACGGTTATGCACAAGAAACAAAAACAATCCGGGGAACGGTTACGGATACCGATAATGAAGCCATTATCGGAGCTTCCGTCACGATTGCCGACACTACGCTCGGAACAGTCACCGACGGCAACGGCGATTTCGAACTGTCGGCTCCCGCCGGTGGTATGCTGAACGTATCCTATATCGGATTTTTGCCGTATCAGGAAAAAATAACCACTTCCAAAAATATTTATTCGATTACCTTGCGGGAAGATCAAAAAGCATTGGACGAAGTAGTCGTCGTCGGTTACGGAACGCAAAAGCGTAGCGACTTGACCGGCTCTATTTCTTCCGTCAATGCAAACACAATCAAGGATTTTTCGGCAAAAAGCTTAGCCGAATCCATCGGCGGCCTGGCAACCGGCGTGATGGTGACGAAAACAGACGGATCGCCCGGTAGCGCAGCCGACATTATCATTCGCGGCGCGGGATCGACCAACGGGATGAAACCGTTGTACGTAGTCGATGGCATCGCACAGGGCGCCGGTTTTGAATTTAATATGCGCGACGTGGAAAGCATCGAAATCCTGAAAGATGCCGGATCGGCCGCGATTTACGGTTCCAAAGCGGCAGGCGGTGTGATTTTGATCACCACGAAAAAAGGAAAAGCAGGAGAAAAAACCACGATTGAAGCCAATGCACGTTACGGCTGGCGCACTATCTCTACCAACATACAATTGCTCGACCGCGACGATTTTTTTCGGGCGCAGGAGATGAACAGCACAACGCCGGGCGCGTATCTCGCTTCGCTCAATCTGGGAGTGAGCAATAGTTCGGAACTGCCCAACGTGAATTGGATGAATTTGCTTTACGGCACGGGCATTGAGCAGGAATACAATGTTTCCATGTCGGGCGCATCGGAAAAAACCAAGTTCTTCCTGTCGGCTGGTTTTTACGACGAAAAAGGCGTGCTGATCGACACGGAAGCCAAGCGTTTTACTTTCCGTACCAATATCGAACATAAATTCAACAAGCGCGTAACGATCGGCGAAACTTTGTACGGCATATCGGGAAAACGAAATCCGTCAAGCAGTTACTCCGTTTACGGCAACATCATTCCTTTCCATACCTTGCCTTTCATCAATGCTTACGACGATACGCAAGCCAACGGCTGGGGGCGGAATCCCGATCTTTACAGCGTGCCCAATCTTTATGCCAAGGAAATGATTTACCATCGTTTTCAGGACAATGGCTACACACTCCGCGCACAAGCCTATACGAATATTAATTTTATGAAAGGACTGGATTTGCGCGTAACGGGCGCCGGCGAATTTTACGGACATTCCGATCAAAATTTTACGGAAAGAGCCGATTTGGGCGATGGACTGCATCTGGAACAAATGGATGCCGGAGCAGGAACCTCGCAAGCTTTAACCTTTAACGCCGTCTTAACTTATGAAAACAAAATAAAAGATCACGAATTCAAAGTCATGCTCGGTACCGAAGGATCGCGCTACGACAGTTACAGTATTTGGGTGAATGCCTTCGATTTCCCGGTTCCGGTCGCCGAATCCATGTTGCTTTCGACCAACGAAAACAAAAAAGCCGGCGATAAGATCAATTTAGACCGGAGCATGTCTTATTTCGGACGGATCAATTATGCTTACCTGAACAAATATTTGCTGACGGCCAATATCCGCCGCGACGGTTCGGCTCGCTTCGGACCGAACAACCGCTGGGGAACTTTTCCTTCGGTCAATGCCGGCTGGCGCATCAACGAAGAAAGTTTCGTAAAAGACAAAATCGAATGGCTTTCCAATGCCAAGCTTCGCGCAAGCTGGGGCGTACTGGGTAATGAAAACAATATTCCTCTTTTCACTTGGAAAGCGCAATATAAAAACAACGACGTAAATAATCCCAACGGAGGAATCGCTCTGTTCGGCATTCCCAACGAAGACATTAAATGGGAAGAAGTGCGGCAGGCAGATTTTGGTTTGGATTTGGGATTTTTGAATAATCGCCTGAGCGTGGTTTACGACTACTACAATCGCCAGACACGCGACATGCTTTATCCGCTCAACGTACCGACTACCGGCGGCGTTTCCAATTATTTTATGAACACGATGTATCAAACCGCCGTCATGTGGATGAATGTAGGTTATGTCGAAAATCAAGGACACGAAATCGCTGTTTCCTGGGCCGACAAAGCCGGCGAATTGAAATACAATGTCGGCGTAAATGCCTCGTTCAATTCCAATAAAATCAAAGATATTACTTCCAAATTAGACAATGGTTTTATTGAAAATGATGAAGGAACGCTGAAATTTGCTCGCACGGTTGACGGCAATGCGATGAGTTTGTTTTACGGATTGAAAGTCGCCGGTATCTTCCAAACGCAAGAACAAGTGGACGAATACAACGCTAAAGCCGCCGCAGCCGAGCGTCCTTCCGGCTGGTATCAATACCAGTACACCGGAGTCGGCGACTTGATTTACGAAGACTACGACGGCAACGGCTGGATCGACGAAGCCGACCGGCAATTCATCGGAAATCCCTGGCCAAAAATGATTTACGGAATCAACACTTCGTTTGAATACAAAGGATTCGATTTGAGCCTCTTGTTTCAAGGCGCGTATGGCTTCGATATTCTCAACTGCGTAAAACCTTACACGCAAGGCTGGGCGGGAATGAATACCACAAAAGAAGTGTTTGAAACTTCTTTTATGGGCGACAACGGCTTGACGAGCGCGCCGAGAATCGGTTATCTCAACGAATCGGGTTCATGGATGAACGACGTCAACGTAAACAAAAATTACATGAGCGGCAATAACACGCCTTCCGTCAATTCTTACCTTGTCGAAAAAGGCGATTACCTCAAACTGAAGAATTTGGTGATCGGCTATACCTTACCGCAACAAACTTTGAGAACAGCCGGCATCGGTAAGGCTCGCGTTTATTTAAGCATGCAAAACGTGTTTACGCTCACAAAATACACGGGCATTGATCCCGAAATCGGGGGAGATCCTGTTTCCCGCGGATTGGATCATATCAACCGGTATTTGCCTTCCCGCTTGATTTCGTTTGGTGTTGATTTAACTTTTTAAGAACATTCGATTATGAAAAATAGTTTAATAAAAATAACAGCAATTACAATGATTGCCTGCCTGTCGGTTTCCTGCACGGATTTTTTAAATCCCGAAAACAAAGAGGCGCTTTCGCCCGATAATTTTCCGACAACGATTGAACAAGTGGAATTGCAAATAGATGCAAGCAATAAGGGCATTCGCTCCATTGGACTGTATGCTTTCTACTGGTATCCAATGATTGTATATCTGCTTGATCACACTTCCGATACGTTCGGCGCGTATGATGAACGCGGCAGCTTGATGCGCAATTATGCCGATATTGATACGCGCTACTTGTCGCAAGCATGGATGGATATTTTCAAATGTATCACGTTGTCCAACACCGCGTTGGAAGGCATTGCCAGTTACCGCGAAAAACACGCTACGGAAGCAGAAAAGGCAAAAGGCGGCATCCTGGATTATCTCGAAGGACAAGCCCGCTTCAACCGCGCACTGGCTTACTGGCACGGACAAATTTTCTGTGAAATCAAGCCCGAAGGAAAAGGCTTGCCTATTGTCGATCACACCTTGGCCAGCTTGAGCGAAATGAAAATGGCGCGCGCCACCACCGCCGAAACGTACAACTTCATGATCAACGATTTGAAGCTGGCTTCGCAACTGATGCACGGATATAATAATGACAAAACCGTTCCGACCGAATGGGCAGCCAAAGCGATGTATGCCAAGGCATTGATGCAAGCCGGCAAAATCGAAGAAGCAAAGCCCGTATTGCAAGAGATTATCGATAAGAGCGGCAAAAGCTTGGTCGCATTTTCGGTGTACGAAAAAATGTGGTACGGCGATCCAGCCAATGAATTTAACAGCGAATCACTCTACGAACTCGACCAAACAACCAATTTCACACAAAACGGGCCTTGGGCAGGTTATACTTCGGGACACGGCATGGCCATGGTTTATGCTCCATGGCAAATGTATCTGGATATTCGTTTCCGCAAAAACAACGAAGCAAAACCCGAAAACGATCCGTTGTTGCAGGAATACGACGTCAACACGTCGGCTATGGGCGGCTGGGGAAACAATTACATTCACGACGGCAGTATTCGCCGCTTCGGATTTTCCGCCGATCCTACGCCTCGCCGCACATTCAATCCTGCCTACGATTTTGATGCCGAACGTTCGCTGGAAAATTTTCCATATATGTTTGCTTCGTCCAATCAAAATTACCGTCAGGAATGTTTGGATTTGAAAAACAATAAAGACCTGTGCGACCCGCGTTTGATGATCTGCACCGGCCAGCCCTTAGTGGACGAAACGAAAGATGATTACGGGCGGACAACCTATTACGACAAGTCGGGCGAATTAAATACTCATCCCGAAATTTTAGGTTTTGCTCACCGGAAATATACCAATATTCAAGGTACGGAAACGAAAATCAATTACAGCAGTGCATCCAACGTTTACATGGCGCGTTTGGCGGATATTTATTTGTTGTATGCCGAAGCCATGAAAGACAGCGATCCGGCCGTTGCGTTGGAATACATCAACAAAGTGCACCGCCGCGCTTACGGTTACGAGCCAAACGCAGCTTGTCCTTACGACTATAAAAGCCTCACCGACCGGACAAAAACCGTTGACGCCGGCGATCACTTGGCGCACGATGTATTGAAATACGAACGTTGGGCCGAACTTTTTGCCGAAGGCGACTGGTGGTTTTCGATCCGCCGCTGGAAAATCGGGCAACAGGAAGTCAATTATTACAAAACCACTCGCGTAGGCGAAATTCAGTTTATCGGCGACGCATACTATGTGCAACCGGTTCCCAAAATCGAGTTGGAACGAAATGTGGCTTTAAAACAATCGGAAGGATATTCGGATGTCAAATAAATAAAAAAATGAAAAGTTCAAGATGAAAAGAATCTCAGTAATTATAGGTTTGTGTTTACTATTCATGGCGTGCGGAAAAACAAGTGAAAAAACAGTCGTGCAATCGCCTGACGGTAAAATTTCGGTGGAATTTTCCTTGCAAGATGGCGCGCCTGTTTATTCCGTGCAAAAAGACGGAAAGCCCATCGTCGAAAATTCCCGTTTAGGATTTGTGCTTGCGGGAGAAGATTCGCTTTGCAGTCACTTCTCTCTCGTTGGCACGAAAAAAGACAGTCACGACGAAACTTGGCAACAACCTTGGGGCGAAGAAATCGACGTCCGCAACCACTACAACGAACTGACCGTTCAGTTGCAGGAAACCGCCGGATTGAAACGATTGTTAAACATCACGTTCCGCGCCTTCGACGATGGAATCGGCTTCCGCTACGAATTTCCCGAACAGGAAAATCTGAAGGAATTTGAAATCCACGACGAACTCACCGAATTTGCTTTGGTCAACGACGACAGCATCTGGTCGCAGCATCTTTTTGATCGCGATTACGAAATACTCTATCACAAACGATTGATTTCCGAAGTGAACGATACGGTTTCTACGCCGGTAACGATCGAAACGGCAGACGGGAAATACATCGCCATCCACGAGGCTGCCTTGATCGATTATGCCAAAATGAATTTGTTTAAAAAACAAAATTCCACGTTGAAGAATGATTTAACGCCTTGGTCAACCGGTGTAAAGGTTTACGCAAACGCACCTTTTGTATCGCCCTGGCGCACCATCGTGTTAGCCGATCATTTAAATGATCTGGTCAATTCCCGCCTGATGCTGAATTTGAACGAACCCAGCAAAATCGCCGATACAAAATGGATCCAACCCATGAAATACGTCGGTATCTGGTGGGGCATGCACATGAAAACCATGACTTGGACGGAAGGCGCTATTCACGGCGCAACCACCGCCAACATGATGCGTTACATTGACTTTGCAGCAGCCAACGGCATCGGCGGCGTACTCGTCGAAGGCTGGAACGTCGGCTGGGACGGCTACATGATGGACGACGGAAGCAAATTCAAATTTGCACAGCCCTATCCCGATTTCGATATGGAAAAAATCAGTCAATACGCCAAAGAGAAAGGCGTTGCCATCATCAGCCACAACGAAACAGCCGGCGCGATCACCAATTACGAAAATCAATTGGACAGCGCGTTTGCTTTTGCTCAAAAATACAGCATCCACGCCATCAAAACCGGTTACGTCAATGCCTTTCTGGACGGCAAGGAAAAGCACAGCAGCCAGTACGGCGTGCGGCATTACCGCAAAGTGGTGGAAACAGCCGCCAACTATCAGGTAGCAATTGATACGCACGAGCCGGTTATGCCGACGGGTTGGCAACGCACCTACCCGAATTTGATTTCGCAGGAAGGCGTCCGCGGTCAAGAATGGGACGCGTGGTCGGCCGACGGCGGCAATCCGCCCGAACACACGACGATTATTCCGTTCACGCGCGGCTTGGCCGGCCCGATAGATTTTACGCCCGGCACCTTCAATTTCAACAATCCGGCAATGCCCGGCACGCGCGTTCAAACGACAATTGCCAAGCAATTAGCTCTTTACGTAGTGATTTACAGTCCCGTGCAAATGGCTTCGGATATGATAGAAAACTACGCCGGCCGTCCCGAATTTGAATTTATCCGCGTCGTTCCCGTCGATTGGGCGAAAACGATTATCTTAGACGGTAAAATCGGCGATTATGTCGTTACCGCCAGAAAAGACAAGCATTCCGACGCTTGGTTCATCGGCGCAATCACCGGCGAGAATGCTCGCGATCTTTCCTTATCCTTCTCTTTCCTTGAAAAAGGACAAACGTACATCGCTAAATTTTTCCGCGACGCTCCCGGCGTCGATTGGAAAACCAATCCTTATCCGGTAACGATCGAAGAACAGGAAATAACTGCCGAAACAACTTTGCCTGTGCATTTGGCAGCGAGCGGCGGCGCGGCGATTTGGATCAGGAAAAAGTAAAACTCAAAGCTTATTTTATTTATATCTATTTTTTATCCAACTTTCGCCAAACATACCAGATATACGCAATCACGACGGGAATAAATAACGACACAACCGACATTGCTTTCAATGTAAACAAACTTGAACTGCTGTTTGCAATCGTCAACGAACTTTGCATATCCGACAAGGAAGGATAATAGGCTGTGTGATTGTAGCCGGCAATCAGTAAAACGACCCATACCGTTAAAATCGTACCCGCTCCCGTAAACCAGATTCCTTTGGTAAAAGCGGATTGAAAAATCGTGCGAACCACTCCATACAAAACCAATATTACGCCAATCAACAAGATAGCCAACGCCCAAGGCATTGCCAAGAGATTGTGCCAATATTTATATGATTCTACACTGATGATCCCCGTTTCCGGATTTTCGGTGAAACCGTCTTTCAGTAATAATTTGATTAAATAAGGCAGAAAAGCGGCTAAAAATGCGATCGCATTGATTAATAATTGTTTCCGCGCTTTTTCACGAATTTCCGTATGATTCAGATTATTAATGAAATACAAACATCCCAAACAGCGAGCAAGAAAAAAGATTGCCAGTCCCAGAATAACATTCCACGGATTGGCAACGGCTTCCAATCCGTGCCACGAATTTTGCCACGACGAAATCACCGGATGAATCGTTGTCAGATTGTCTTTATTCACAACAAATTCCGCTCCGAAAAACAAGGTGGAAACGGCCGCGCCCAACAAAACCGGTCCCAACAATCCATTGGCAAACAAAAATGCTTGATACGTTTTCTTCCCTAATAAATTTCCTTGCTTGTAAATAAATTCGTAAGAAACGGCTTGAACGACAAAACTGAACAGAATCAGCATCCAAACCCAGTACGCACCGCCGAAACTCGTCGAATAAAACAAGGGAAACGAAGCGAAAAATCCCGCTCCGAAAGTAACTAAAGTCGTGAAAGTCAATTCCCATTTTTTATTTAACGAAGCAGTCAGCAAGTGTAGATTTTCTTCTTTTTTTCCTAACGAATAAATCAGCGATTGTCCACCCTGCACGAACAGCAGAAATACCAATAGACCTCCCAACAAGGAAATCAGCAACCACCAATAATGTTGATAAAATGAATAATCCATAGTATTTAATTTTTTTCGGGTCCTACTTTAATTTGTTTCACTAAAATGCCAATTTCGGCAATTAACAAGGTTGTAAACAATCCAAGGAAAAGGAAGAAAGTGATTTGCACCGACGACGGCTCAATATCGGAAACCGCTGCCGACACAGGCAAAATATCCTGAATTGCCCATGGTTGGCGTCCCACTTCGGCGACAATCCAACCGGCTTGCGAAGTAATGTATGCCAACGGAATAGATAATAAACAAATCCATTGCAACCAAACTTTTTCCACGAATTGTTTTTTGTAAACGAGAAAAGCAATTATCACGAACAGCAGCAGGAAATATCCGCCCAAAATAATCATGATACGGAATGAATAAAATACCAGCGGTACATTGGGTATTGCATCTGCAGGCGATTGGAAATAGCCGTAACCAAAATAGGCGAAATTTTCGTCCAAACGTTGCTTTGCTTCCGTTTCCAAAGCGGCGTTTTGCATACGTTTCGCTTCGCGGAATTGTTCCAAAGCATTGGCCGCTAATTTTCCTTTAGCGATTTTCTCGTTCATCGACAAGGCTTTACCATTAGGCGTATCGTATCCGCCTTCCATCAAGTTATTGATTCCCGGAACATAAGCATTGAAATCTTTTTGCGCCAGAAACGAAAGCATTTTCGGAAACTGAATGTTAAAAATGAACGGATCTTTTCCGTCATCGTATTGTTTACCGGGAGTTAACAGACCGATGGCCACCAATCCTGCGCCATCGCCGCCTTCGTACAAACCTTCCATGGCCGCCAGCTTCATCGGCTGTTTTTGAGCGACTTGATAAGCCGATTCGTGTCCCGTCCACCACGAAAGCGCAATGCCGGCAATTCCGACGATCGCAGCGATTTTAATACTGTCCAAAGCAAAAATTTTGTCCCGTTTTTTAATTAAAAACCAAGAACTTACACCGATCACAAATGCAGCTCCCAGCATCCACGACGAAATCACCGTATGAAAGAATTTGTTGATCGCGACCGGCGACAAAGCGACTGCCCAAAAATCGTTCATCTCGTTGCGTACGGTTTCAGGATTGAAGTGCATGCCGGCGGGAAACTGCATCCAGGCATTCGCAACGAGGATCCAGAGCGCGGAAAGCGTGGCGCCGCCCACCGTCAACCAAGTCGAAGCCAGATGAAATTTCGGACTGACCTTTTCCCAACCGAAATACATAACGGCAATAAATGTAGCTTCCATAAAAAAGGCAAAAATACCTTCGATCGCCAGCGGCGCACCGAAAATATCGCCTACGAACCAACTGTAATTCGACCAGTTGGCTCCAAATTCAAATTCAAGAATAATTCCCGTAGCCACTCCTACGGCAAAATTGATTCCGAATAGTTTCATCCAAAACCGGGCGGTTCGTTTCCACTTTTCGTCTTTAGTCCGGTAATACAGGGTTTCCATGATGGACATGATAAGACCCAAACCGAGCGTAAGCGGAACAAACAACCAGTGATACATGGCAGTGAGCGCAAACTGCGCCCGCGACCAGTCAATTAACGTTAAATCATTCTGATACATGGTTGTACGTTTTTTCGTTAGTATGTTGTTTTTTCATTAATTCCTTGAAAACAAATTCGCTTTTTTCCTCTTCGGTATCGCAGTGGTTATTCAGAAAATTAGGGAAGAAAAAGACTTTAAGGACGGCAAAAATAATAAACAATTTGATCAAAATAAGGATCCACAGCGGCTTTCCCCACGAAAGATTTTGGAAGCCTTCCGTATATAGTGCAATAAAATCCCGAAAGGAGCGGATGTTTGCCATAGCTGTATTTCGATTGAAGGTGTTCGCAAAGGTAAAGAAAATAATTCGGTAAACCAAAGCTATTTTTAAACAAAAAACTGTCATATTTTTGTCACACAACCTTCAACAACTTGTAATTTCCTTCCCCTACTTTTGTCACGTCAAACATTATAGACAATTGTATGAAGAAAAAAATTATTACTACCGTATTATTTGGAGCATTCATTGCCGCATCGGCGATCGCTCAACCATCCGTGAAAATGTCCGGATACATCCAATCTCAATTTCAATGGGGAGAAGAAAACGCTTCGCTGAAAGTGGGATCGGCGAAATCGGCGAATGAAAATCCCGACGAATCGTTCAACCGCATCGGCATCCGTCGCGGACGCATCAAGTTCACCGCGGAAGAAGGCCTCGCTTCGGGCGTTTTCCAAATCGACCTGACCGAAAAAGGCTTGGGACTGAAAGATGCTTATTTAAACGTCAAAGATCCTTGGATCAATACTTTGCAATTCCGCGCCGGCGTTTTCGACCGTCCTTTCGGTAATGAAATCAGCTACTCGTCGTCGCGGCGCGAATCGCCCGAACGTTCCACACTTTTTCAGACGCTCTTTCCCGAAGAACGCGACCTGGGCGCCATGTTCATCCTGCAGCCCGCCAAGACTTCCGTTTGGAACATCCTCAAATTGGAAGCCGGATTATTTGCCGGAAATGGCATCAAACAGGAAACGGACAACCGCAAGGATTTCATCGGACATCTTTCCGTGAACAAAGTCTTCGCAAGCGATATGGCTGTCAGCGGTGGTATTTCCTACTACAACGGCGGCGTTTTCCAAGGCACGGATAAAGTGTTTAAAATGGAAGATAACGGATTTGTAGTGAACGATAATACCGCCAATAAAGGCAAATTCGCCAAACGCGAATACATTGGTTTGGATGCACAATTCTCGATGATCACGGGAGCCGGAGCTACGCAAGTCCGCGCAGAATATTTATTCGGGCAGCAACCGGGAACAGTCAAAAGCAGCAAAAGCCCCAACTATGCCGTATTACCCGATCCCACCGATACTTACCTTCGTCCTTTCTCAGGAGGATACGTAATCTTGGTGCAAGACCTGGGCGAACTTCCTTTCTCGGCCGTATTGAAATACGATTGGTACGATCCCAACACGAAAGTATCGGGTGACGAAACCGGCAAAAAAGACGGAACATCTAAAACCGATTTGGCCGTCAACACGTTCGGATTCGGCGCGCTCTGGAAAATCAACCAGTCGCTTCGTTTGCAAGCTTATTACGAAATCAATTCCAACGAAAAGAGCGCTAATGTCGCCGGTATGGATAAAGATTTGAAAGACAATGTTTTTACTTTACGTTTACAATATAAATTTTAAGAATTATGAAACAGTTAATTTGGATAGCCGCTCTCTTAATTGCAGGAGCAACTACTTTACAAGCACAAAAAATCAAAGGATCGGATACTTGCCTTCCTTTATCGCAAAAAGAAGCTGAAAATTACATGAAAGCCAATCCCACCCAGACGTTGACCGTCAGCGGCGGAGGCAGCGGAGTAGGCATCTCGGCTCTGATCGAAGGAACCACGGATATTGCCCAATCATCGCGCAAAATCAAATTTGAAGAAAAACAAAAAATTCAGGAAAGCGGCAAAACCGTGAAAGAAGTCATCATCGCTTACGATGCTTTAGCCATCATCGTGAATCCCGAAAACAAAGTCACCAACCTGACGCGGGAACAACTCGAAGGCATCTTCACCGGTAAAATCACCAACTGGAAAGAAGTGGGCGGCGCAGACCTGAAAATTATTCCCTACTCGCGCGAAACTTCTTCGGGAACCTACGAATTTTTCAAAGAACACGTGTTGAAAAACAAAAACTACAAAAACGGAATCATGAGTATGCCGGCTACCGGAGCCATCGTGCAATCGGTGAGCCAGACCAAAGGCGCGATCGGTTATGTAGGCTTGGCTTACCTCAACAAGGAAGTGAAAGCGATCCACGTATCCTACGATAAAGGCAAAACCTACGTTGCGCCTTCCGTTAAAACAGCTAAAGACGGAACTTACCCGGTTGTTCGCGCTCTATATTACTACTACGTAACGAAATCGGAAAAACTTGTCCGTCCGTTTATCGACTACATTCTTTCCAAAGAAGGACAAAAAACAGTAGAGGAAATCGGTTTTATCACCATTGATAAATGAGAAAATTTTTCGAGAAGATTATTGAATTTATACTGACAATCAGCGGAGCGACAACGAGTATTGTTATTCTGCTGATTGTCGTCTTTCTGTTTAAGGAAGGATCGGGATTTTTCACTCATCCCGAAATTGAAAACGGATATGCGCTTTGCGTGAATGCCGGCAATCCGGTAAACCGGCTTACGCCCTTTCAGATCAAAGAAATATTTGATTACGAAATTGAAGACTGGCAAGCGGTGGGCGGCAACGAAGCAGAAATCGTTCCCTTCCGTTTCGACGAAATATTCAGCCGCTATTCCGATGAAGAATTAGGCGAAGAGTACGAATTTCTTCCCGAAAAATTGGGAGAAGTTATTCGTGAAACGCCGGGCATCGTGGCTTTTCTGCCGATGCAGTATATTCCGAAAGACCAGCCGGGAGTAAAGATGCTGCCCGGCGAAAACCTGCATCCGGCCGATTTTTTCGGCGGCAAGGAATGGTTACCGACCACGACGCCAGCTCCTCAATTCGGATTGCTGCCGTTGCTGCTGGGAACCTTGTGGGTCGCTTTTTTCGCTATTTTAATCGCCTTGCCTTTAGGATTGGGCGTTGCGATTTACCTGTCGGAATTGGCCGGTGAACGGATGCGTAATATTTTGAAACCAACCATTGAATTATTAGCCGGAATCCCATCGGTGATCTACGGATTTTTCGGTTTGGTGGTGATCGTTCCGTTTATTCAAAAAACATTAAATTTGCCGGTAGGCGAAACAGCTTTTGCGGGAAGTTTGATTCTGGCTATTATGGCTTTGCCGACGATTATCACCGTCGCGGAAGACGCCATGCGCAACACGCCGAGCACCTTGCGGGAAGCGAGTCTGGGCTTGGGCGCCAATCATTGGCAAACGATTTGCCGCGTGGTCATTCCCTATTCGATGTCGGGAATTTCGGCCGCCGTGATTCTCGGAATCGGCCGTGTGGTTGGCGAAACGATGGCCGTGCTGATGGTGACGGGAAACGCCGCCGTGATGCCGCATTCGCTTTTCGAGCCGATACGAACCATTCCGGCAACCATTGCTGCCGAACTGGGAGAAGCTCCCACCGGAGGCGCGCATTATCAAGCCTTGTTTTTGTTGGGATGTATTCTCTTCTTAATCACGATGCTTGTCAGCATTTCCGCCGAATGGATTTCTAAAAAACAAGCGCACAAGAAAGGATTTTAATATGAAAAAACAAGTCAAACAAAATATTGCTTTCGGCATTTTCAGAGGACTGAGCCTGATCGTTGTCGGCATCCTTTTCTGGATTCTGGGATTCATTATTTACCAGGGATGCGGCGTGATCAGCTGGGAATTTTTAACAACCGCTCCCACCGAAGGAATGACTGCCGGAGGAATTTTCCCGGCGATCGTCGGAACGCTTTGCCTGATTCTCGGCAGTTCGGTCATCGCTTTTCCCATCGGCATTTTGTCGGCCGTTTATACTTCGGAATATGCGGGCAACGGATTCTGGATCAAATTTATCCGCGTGATGACCAACAACTTGGGCGGGATTCCTTCGATTGTCTTCGGACTTTTCGGTATGGCTTTGTTTGTCCGCACTTTGGGCTTCGGCGATTCGATCATTGCCGGCTCGTTCACGCTGGGATTACTGACTCTGCCGTTAGTTATCCGCACGACCGAAGAAGCCTTGAAAGCGATTCCCGACACATTTCGCCACAGCAGTCTGGCTCTGGGCGCAACGAAATGGCAAACCATTCAGCGAATCATTCTGCCGATGGCTTTTCCTAATATCATCACCGGATTGATTCTGTCGATCGGACGTGTTTCGGGCGAAACGGCTCCTATTTTATTCACGGTCGCTGCGTATTTTTTGCCGCAGCTGCCTCATTCGATTTACGATCAAGTCATGGCTTTGCCTTATCATTTGTATGTGATTGCCGTGAGCGGAACCGATCTCGAAGCCACGCGGCCGCTTGCTTACGGGACGGCTTTAGTCCTGATTGTTATTGTACTGATTATTAACTTAATTGCCTCTTTTTTACGCAAAAAACTGCAAAAATATCATGCTTGAAACGAAGAATATCAATTTTTACTACGGCTCATTTCATGCGTTGAAAGACATTAGTATGGTCATGGAAGATCATACGGTGACGGCCTTTATCGGCCCGTCGGGATGCGGAAAATCGACTTTTCTCCGTCTGTTCAACCGGATGAACGACCTGATCGCCGACACGCGCCTCGAAGGAGGCTGCCTGATCGACGGACAGGACATTTACCAAAAATCGGTCGATGTAACGCAACTCCGCAAGAAAGTCGGAATGGTTTTCCAAAAACCGAACCCCTTCCCGAAATCCATCTTTGAAAATGTCGCTTACGGCTTGCGGGTGGATGGAGTGAAAGATTCGGCCTTCATCGCGCAACGCGTGGAAGAATCGCTGAAAAGCGCCGCTCTTTGGGAAGAAGTCAAAGACAAGCTGAAGAAATCGGCCTTTGAACTTTCCGGCGGGCAGCAGCAGCGGCTTTGTATTGCGCGCGCACTGGCCATCTCGCCTTCCATCGTGTTGATGGACGAACCGGCTTCGGCGCTCGATCCGATTTCCACTTCGAAAATCGAAGATTTGATTCACACGCTCAAAACGGATTATACGATTGTGATTGTCACGCACAACATGCAGCAGGCTGCGCGCATCAGCGATAAAACCGGCTTTTTCATGCTGGGCGAATTGGTCGAATACAATAATACGAAAAAAATCTTCCTTAATCCCGATAAGGAAGAAACGCAAAATTATATTACCGGGCGTTTTGGATAAATTGCTTGCACCGCTACGCGGCGCACGGTTGGGCGGGATATTCCCTCCGGGGGCTACGCAAAGGCCTACGGCCTTTTGCTTACCCCCGGCTACAAAGCTTTGCGCCCGATGGGCGCTTGGAACAAATTAAACAACAATTTGTTATGAAACATTCAATCAAATTTCGACCATATAGCAGCGATATAATCCGCCCGGTTGCACCGCTACGCGGCGCACGGTTGGATGGGATATTCCCTCCGGGGGCTACGCAAAGGCCTACGGCCTTTTGCTTACCCCCGGCTACAAAGCTTTGCGCCCAATGGGCGCATTTGAGGCAAATTGCGTACGAATGGCCACGTAGCAGCCACAACTTAATAACTGAGAAAAAACAGCGTAAAGCAATGCTGCATGAATGGCCGCATAGCGGCCACAGCTTAATAACCGGGGGTAAGCGAACACCCGAAGGGTGGAGCGTAGCCCCCGGATGCAATGCCCCCACACCCCTGAGCCGCGTAGCGGCGACACAATCCCCCCGA
>JAISKG010000140.1 GCA_031261015.1 Dysgonamonadaceae bacterium
GAAGCCTACGAAAAAGAATTTGGCATCAAACCCAAAGTGTATGACGTAGTAATCAAAGACGGCGCAAGAAAATTATAAATAATTAGATACTCAATGGAAAAAAGAAAAGGAATCAAAAAGTTAGGAATCCTGTTTTGTTTGTGGCTTAGCGTTTTCCCGTTAACTGCGCATATCAAATTATCGGCCTTGTTTACCGATAATATGGTGTTGCAACAGCGCGCGGAAACGCCGGTTTGGGGAACCGCTACGCCCGACAAGGAAGTACGAGTTACCGCTTCCTGGGAGAAAAAAACTTATACGGTTAAAGCCGGAACGGATGGAAAATGGCAAGTCATCCTGCGCACCACGCAAGCGGGAGGCCCGCATTTCATCACCATTTCGGATGGAAAAGAAACCATTACGCTGAAAAACGTTCTCTTAGGCGAAGTCTGGCTGTGTTCGGGACAATCCAATATGGAAATGCCCGTAGGCGGCTGGGGCAAAGTAGATAACTACAAGGAAGAAATCTCGCACGCTGATTTTGCAACGATTCGCTTCCTGCAAGTGAAAAAAACGGCAAGCACCAAACTGGCGGATGAGGTTCAAACCCTCGGCGAGTGGAAAGAATGCTCGCCGGCAACCCTCAGCGATTTTTCCGCAACGGCATACTTTTTCGGACGCAGTATCAACGAAAATCTCAAAGTGCCCGTCGGACTGATCGACGCTTCGTGGGGCGGAACTGTAGCCGAATCTTGGGTCAGCGGCGCATCGCTCGAACGAATGTATGATTTCCGTACAGCCGTACAAAAGATTGAAGATGCGGAAGTTGTCACTCCGGAAACTTACGAGTTGCAACTCAGTCAATGGAATCGCCAGATCCTTGCAGAAGATATGGGATTCAACAATAAGCACGTGGCCGAATGGGCAGCCCCGAATTACGACGACTCCGATTGGGACACCATGGTCTTACCCGCCATTTGGGAACAAAACGAATTGCCTGATTTCGACGGCGTGGTTTGGTTCCGCAAAATGATCACGATTCCGGCGGCTTGGGAAGATCGCGATTTGACGTTAAGCCTCGATCAGATAGACGATAACGACATCGCTTATTTCAACGGAAAAGAAATCGGAGCGACCGACGGTTATTCGATTGCCCGTCTTTATACGATTCCGGCGAAATTGGTCAAAAAAGGACGCGCAGTGATCACGGTTCGCGTAGTCGATACCGGCGGAAACGGCGGAATCAACGGCGACCGTTTCAATATTTATATTGGTCCGAAATCGGAACGCATATCGACGGCCATGTCCTTGTCGGGCGAATGGCGGTACCAGCCGACGGTGAATCTGCAAGATTTCCCGGCGCCTCAAAATCCAAATGAGCCGAACCGTCCGAGCGTGTTGTTCAACTCCATGATTCATCCGTTGGTTCCGTTTGCCATTCAAGGAGTTATTTGGTATCAAGGCGAATCAAATGTAGGTCGCGCCGACCAATACAAAACTTTGTTCCCGCTGTTGATCCAAGACTGGCGAAATGCTTGGGAGCGCAATTTCCCGTTCTATTACGTACAGTTGGCCAATTACATGGAACGAAAAGCCGAACCGGAAGACTCCCAATGGGCGCGCCTGCGTGAAGCTCAACTGCAAACCTTAGAGGTAGAAAATACCGGAATGGCTGTAGCCATCGACCTCGGTGAAGCCGACGATATTCACCCGAAAAACAAACAGGATGTCGGGAAACGCTTGTCGCTCATTGCTTTGGAAAATGTGTATAAACCCAAGCAAAAAGTAGTTTTCTCCGGTCCGGTTTACCAAAGTTACGAAGTCGATGGCAATAAAATCCGCATTCGTTTTACGCATACCGAAACGGGATTGAAAATCGGCGAAGGGAAAAAATTGGAAGGTTTTGCCATTGCCGGAGCTGACCGCCAATTTTATTGGGCGGATGCAGTGGTCAAAGGCAACGACATTATCGTGACATCGCCGAAAGTAACGTCGCCGGTAGCCGTTCGCTACGCCTGGGCTGACAATCCCGCCTGCAACTTACGGAATGGAGCCGGTTTGCCGGCATCACCTTTCCGAACCGACGATTGGGAATAATGAATTGAAATGAAACGAAATAGAAAAATAATCATAACTATTGTAGTCGTTCTCATTTTAGCTCTTGGATGGGGAGCGATCGCTTTTCACAAAAAGGCGCTCCCCAATCTGGAAAATATTGTAGAAGAAACAGAAGCCATTTTTACCGAGAAACCGGCAGCCACGCCGAAGAAACCTTCTCCTGCCGGGAATGCAACGACGATTGAGCAACCGGCGCCGAAGCCGGAACCCTTGCTTGTCGAAGAACCTTCAGTCGTCGAGGAAACAGAAACGCTGAAAATACCTGCCGAACCGGTCGTTCCCAAAAACGAAACTCGCGCCGAATCTACAGGCGTTTACGTTCCGCCGACCAAATCTTTGTTCGGCCGGAATGTTCCGCTTGCCGAACTTCCGAAAAGTAAATTGTATTACGAAGGAAAAAACGGCCACATGGAAAGCCATCTCACGGAAGAAAACGGACGAACCATCGAACGACTAACGAGTTACGATGCGGATGGAAATAAAGTAGATGAATTGGCGCTGGGTTATCTCGACAACCAAACTCAAGCCCGGCAATATGCGGTGCTTTCGCAAGACAAGATCTTCTTGTTTGAACAAGCGCCCAACAACCCGAAAGAAGAAATCGTAACCCGGTATTATATCACTACGGGATTACGATTTACTAAAGGACATACTTACAAAAAGTTACGCGATAAATAAGCGAAAGTTACGAAATACTTCGCACTTCCACGTTGCCGTCGATTTTTTTGATCAAGCCTTGCAGCACATTACCCGGGCCTAACTCGGTAAAATCGGTTGCTCCGTCAACGATCATCTGTTGTATGGATTGTGTCCATTTCACGGGAGCCGTCAACTGGGCAATCAAATTAGTTTGAATCCTTTCGGGATCGGTTTCGCCGGTCGTGCTTACATTTTGATAAACCGGACAAACAGGTTGATGGAAAGTCGTTGTGCGAATCGCTTCAGCCAATTTCGTGCGAGCCGGTTCCATCAACGGCGAATGGAAAGCTCCGCCGACTTTCAGTTTCAACG
>JAISKG010000160.1 GCA_031261015.1 Dysgonamonadaceae bacterium
TAGACGCCGGACGGAACATAATTTCCGGCTATCCGGCCGTCCCAACCTTCGTCGGGATCGGTCGATTCAAACAATACATTTCCCCACTGGTTGACTATCGAACATTTATATTTTACCAAGGATTTATACGAAACCCGAAATTCGTCATTTACACCCAGTGAGCTACCGGGACTGAAAAAATTCGGCACTTTAATATCCGTTTCGCCCACCGTAATAGTATAAACTTGCAGCGTATCGACACACAGCGATCGCGAGTCAATCACTTCTAAACGAGCCGTAAACCTTCCCGATTGATCGCCGAAAAGATAACTCAGTTCCTTGCTTGGATAATGCACTAAAACCGATTCTTTTCCCGTATTTTCATCCCAATGCGAAATTTGCCAAAGATACATCGCGGCCACCGGCTCGTTGGCATAAGCCGTAAAAAGGACTTGAGTGGGAGAAGTAAAAGTGAGATCGCCGCCGTTGGCCAATTGCTCGCTTTCTCCCGATTTCTTTTGAAATTCGGCTGTGGAATAAGCTCTTACGGCAATGGCTTGGTATTCTTGAGTGATTAATTTTTTAGCCAAACCGAAATGTTCTGCAAACAAATCGCCTGTCAAAGTGAAATCAGTATTTCGCAAAGGAGCCGGAACCGGAATTTCGGCCACCACTCCTTGAACTTCCCGGTTCACAGGATTTTCGGAGAAAGAAAAATCTTCTTCATTCCATGTTAAATCGTTGTAGGACAAATGATACGTCCGCTGTAATTCGCTTCTCACACCAAACGGAGTATAATAGCGCAAAGGCGCGGCATCCACATCGGCCACCAATTTCAAAAATTCGCATTGATCATCGCCTTCTTCGTAATTTAAACGGTAAAAAGTTGGTAAATAGCGACTATAATCCATAATCCATACGCAACGAGGCGACGATTCTCCGGGAATTTCCACGTAATAACCACGACCGTCAACTATATCCGTGATCGAAGAGCGATTGCCGCTTTGAATACATGTAACCGGCGTTCGGTCGGTGTAAATCGTTTCGTAGCTGTACCATTGATGAGGCTGATTGTCGGCAGAAGTGAAAGAAATCTCAGCGCCGGTCAAACCGTTGAGCAGATAGATTTCCAAACGGTTTTTCGTGTCATTTTCAGCAAGATAAGGTTCGCCGGTTCCGCCACTCACCTGGTATTGGGCGAACGCAGAAAACGCCGTCAGCCAAAAGATGATTAGAACGATTCCTTTTTTCCTCTGCATATACAATAATTTTTTTTAACTTTGCACCTCATTCGGATTCGGCAAATGTAAGAATTATTATGATAAAACGCGTATTTTTTATTTTATTGTTGCTCACGATTCAGATTTATAACGTAAAATCTGCGGAAGCATTTTATCCGGAAGCCTCTTTTTTTTCGGAAAACAACGATTTTGTCCTGCACACCATCGAGCGCGGGCAAACGGTTTACTCGATTGCTAACCTTTATCACGTTTCGGTGGAAGATATTTATGAATGGAATCCCGGTAGCAGAGAGGGAATTAAGACCGGCGAAACATTGAAGATTTATCGGACGGCCGCCGTTCAAACCTATCACACCATTCAGCCGAAGGAAACGCTTTTTTCCGTTTCGCGCAAATATCAGTTGAAAGGCGAAGATATTTTGGCAGCCAATCCGGGTTTGTCGATTGAAAATTTTAATATTGGAAAAACGATCCGGATTCCGTCAAATTCAGCTGTGGTACAGACTTCTGCGACTTCCTTGCGATCGGCTTCCTCAGTGAAATCGACGAATAAAGTCAAAGTCGCTCTGTTGCTGCCTTTTGATGTGCAGGGAAGTGCGACGTCCGACAATGCTCCCAAAAATAAATCTGTCGAATATTATGAAGGTTTCCTGTTGGCTTTGAACGATTTAAAGACTAAAGGAATTTCCGTTCGCTTGCAAGTGTATGACATCGGCAACGGAACTTCTTCGCTCGAATCTCTGTTGAGGAAGAGCGATTTACAAACCGTCAATTTACTGATCGGCGGATCATCGAACGAACAAATCCGCCTGATTTCCGATTTTTCCGGAAAAATGAATATTCCTTACGTGATTCCTTTCACTACTGTTAGCGACGGGGTTGTCGTGCAAAATCCCAATACCTATCAGGTTAATGCCGCACAATTGTATTTGTATGCTAAAACTTCTCTGGCATTTTACAATCAATTCAAAAATGATAATATTATCTTTCTCAATTCGAATAAAGATTCCGATAAATCCGATTTGATGGATCAAATGAAAGAAGATTTGACGGCACGGCGAACGACTTACACAACGACTTACGAAGATAATGCAACGGCTTTGTCGTATCGTTTCCATTCGAGCCGCCGCAATGTGATCGTTCCGTCGGACGATTCCAAGGAAACTTTGCTTCGCTTAATTACTTCCATTAAAGAGATTAAGAATAATCAACCGAATGTGGATGTGGCCTTGTTTGGCTATCCATCCTGGCAGATTTACAGCAGCGATTATGCTGCTGATTTTTCCCGCTGCAATGTGACTTTTTTCACCGCTTTTTATGCCGATCCTACTTCGCCGGCAGTAAGATCTTTTAACAATCAATTCCGTCGCTGGTATTCGCGCGATTTGACGAATCGTTTTCCGAGATATGGAATTTTGGGTTACGATACAGGAATGTATTTTGTCCAATTGCTGAATCAATATGGAACATCAGCTGCTTCCAACATCAATAAAGTAAAATACGATGGCGTGCAAATGGATTTTCATTTCGACCGGATCGATAATTCGACCGGATTTGTGAATACGCATCTTTATTTTATAGAATTTAATTCCAAGAGTTCCAAACCGCAGATTAAGAAGTTTGATTGATGAAAATGACAAAGTTTTGGTATATAACGATCTGTTGTTTCTTTGTTGTTCTAACGATGAAAGCGCAGTCCGGAATTTTCTCGCAAGAATGGACGGTTGGCGTAAATGGCGGCCTTACTTTGTCGAAGATCAGCTTTAATCCGAAAATTCCACAAAATCAGTTAATTCAATCGGTTGGCGGGGTGACTGTCCGTTACATTTCCGAAAAAAATTTCGGTTTGCAAGCCGAATTGAATTATGCGCTTCGAGGCTGGGACGAGAAAAACGACACAATTTACCTCAATCGTTACCGTCGTCAATTGGCTTACTTAGAGTTACCGCTGATGACACACTTGTATTTTGATTTGAGCAAACAACTGCGTTTGGTTTTTAACCTTGGCCCACAAATCGGTTACAACCTCAGCGAAAAAAACTTGATTGAGCCTGAAATCTTTGAATCTCAGCATTATCAAACCTATTACGAGAAACCGAGAATAGAAAATCGTTTCGATTACGGCATTGTTTTCGGCGGGGGCTTGGAATTACGTACCGGTATCGGCAGTTTCATCCTCGACGGCCGGTATTATTTCGGCTTATCGGATATTTATAAGGTTGAAAATAAAGCGGATATGCAACGGTCGTCGAATCAGGTGCTGGAGTTTAAGGTGACTTATTTGGCGCCTTGGGGTTTCTTTCATAAATCAAGGTGAAATAAAAAAATATGCTTCATTATCATCCTGTTAAGGATGATTCGCTCGATAGGAAATAGAAAGATGTATATACTTACCTACAATGATCATAGAAAATTTTGCACAATAAAAAAAAGTTCGTAATTTTACAGAGTAGTTTAAAAAACGAAAAAATGACCACCGTGTATTCCTATATTTCGATTAATCCGGAAATCAGATTCGGAAAACCTTGTATTCAAGGGACTCGCATTACTGTGAGCGATATTTTGCAATGGTTGGCTTCCGGCATGTCGGTTCAAGAAATCATTGAGGACTATCCTGCATTAAATCAAGAAAAAATTAGCGCGGCTCTAAATTTTGTTGCTGATAGAGAATACTATATCAAAACCATTCCTGTTTATGAAAGTTCAATTACTACTTGATGCGAATCTATCATGGCGTTCAGTTTCGATTTTGAAAAATCATTTTGATAATTGCATTCACGTTGATAACATTGGCTTGCCTGTTCCGGCAAAAGATATTGAGATTTGGGAGTATGCAAAAAGCCAAAATTTGATGATTGTGACCAATGATGATGATTTTTTCAATATTTTTTCAATCAAAGGCTTTCCACCAAAAATTATTATGTTGCGTATGGGAAATCAAAGCCGAAAATTTACGGAGCAAACGCTTGTCAATATGAAACAAGCGATATATGATTTGGCGGTTTCAACTTCGTTAGGAGTTTTGGAAGTGCTTTAGTCCTTTATTGCTACGACTTGTTCTATATCGAACTTTCCAGCAACACCCCTTCTTCCTCAAACTGTAAACCAACCGGTTGAATTTCCGCCGGAATCAACACGGTTTCTCCTTGCTGCAACGAAACGGAAAAATTATTTTTGTCCGTCAAAGTCAACTTTCCTTTGATACAGAGATAAATCACGAAAGTATCGTTTTGTTCGCGGGAGATTGTTTCTCCTTTTAAAGCTTCGATTTTATGGGTTGTAAAATATGCACATTCGGCCAGATTGCAGATTTTTTCCTGTTTCGCCGGATTGTTTTTTTCTTTTGGATTCACTTGAAAATCAATTGCTTCCAACGCTAATTCGGTATGCAGCTCGCGCGAGTTTCCTTGTGCATCTTTCCGGTTGTAATCGTAAATGCGATACGTAATATTGGAAGTTTGCTGAATTTCCGCAATGAAACAGCCGGCTCCGATGGCGTGCACGCGGCCGGCTGGCAAAAAGAATACATCGCCGGCACGCACTTCGTATTTTTGTAAATAGGACATAAACGTATCATCCAGAATGCTTTGCTTATATTCTTCCGGCGTAATTTTCCGCGAAAAGCCGGAATACAGAAACGCATTATCCGCAGCGTGAATCACATACCACATCTCGGTTTTCCCACAACATTGATGTCGCCGTTGCGCCAGTTCATCGTTCGGATGTACTTGAATCGACAAAGGTTCTTTCGCATCAATAAATTTAATGAGTAGCGGAAAATTCGTTCCGAACCGCTCAAATACCTGTTTCCCCAGTAATTTTTCACCGGATCGATTCAGCAAATCTTCCAACGATTGGCCTGCTAAAGAACCGTTTGCCACAATGGAAACATTATCTTTTACTCCCGAAATTTCCCAACTTTCGCCAATACCGCTTTGTGGCGGCAAATTTTTGAATGCGCAGATTTCATCGCCTCCCCAAATCACCGGTTTCAAAACCGGCTCAAACTTTAATGGATACAACATTATGCAATTATTTCTTTTTTAAGATCAAAGCTGTGCGAGCAGGCAAATACAGCTTCAGCCATTCTTTGTTTTCTTCTTCGTAAAGCGCATCGGGAATCGTTTCGTAGGGCACGCTTTCGTCGATTCGTCCGAAGCCGCCGAAATCCGGACAGTCGGAATCTAAAACGATTTTGTACGTTCCGGGAGAAACTAAAAATCCGTAACCGGTAAACGATTTTTCAGGATTGAAATTGAAGACGAAAACGTAATCGCCTCGCCGGTAAGCTAATACTTGGTCTTTGTCGTTATCCCAGACTTTATAAATCGTCGTCTTTTGGAAATTCCGAATTGAGCCGATCAAGTGAATCATGGCTTTGTCGAAATCGCCTAAGTATTTGTATTTCAAGTTCGGATTATCGACCAAATCCCATTGGCGGCGAGCGTATTTATACGACCAGCCGTTATCGTAGCGCGGAAAATCGATCCATTCGGGATGGCCAAATTCATTGCCCATAAAATTGAGGTAACCGCCGTTGATTGTCGAAACCGTGACTAAACGGATTAATTTATGGAGCGCAATGCCTCGATCGACCATGAAATTCGAATCGTTTATACTCATGTGCCAATACATTTCCGCATCAATCAGGCGGAAAATAATCGTTTTATCACCGACCAGCGCCTGGTCATGGCTTTCGGTGTAAGAAATCGTTTTTTCGTCGGCGCGCCGGTTGGTCGTTTCCCACCAAATGCCCGAAGGATGCCAATCCTGATCTTGCTTTTCCTTAATAATTTTAATCCAATAATCGGGAATATTCATCGCCATCCGGTAATCAAATCCGTAGCCACCGTCTTTGACCGGAGCGGCTAAGCCGGGCATGCCGCTGACTTCTTCAGCAATCGTAATAGCATACTTATTTATTTTGTGAATCAATTGATTGGCTAACGTAAGATAACAAATCGCATCGCCGTCTTCATTCCCGTTGTAATAATCGCCATAATTGGAAAATCCTTCGCCCAAGCCGTGACTGTAATAAAGCATTGATGTAACGCCATCGAAACGGAAACCGTCGAATTTGTATTCTTCCAGCCAAAATTTGCAATTGGAAAGAAGGAAATGCAAGACTTCGTTTTTCCCATAATCAAAGCAAAGCGAATCCCAAGCCGGATGCTCGCGCCGGTGGCCGCCATGGAAATATTGCGTGTAACTGCCATCAAATCTTCCCAAACCTTCCACTTCGTTTTTAACTGCATGAGAATGAACAATATCCATAATTACGGCTATGCCCATTGCGTGAGCTGTATCAATCAGTTCCTTGAGTTCGTCGGGTGTCCCGAAACGTGAAGAAGCGGAGAAAAAACTCGAAACGTGATAACCGAATGAACCATAATAGGGATGTTCTTGTATCGCCATGATTTGAATAGCATTGTAACCGTCGGCCTTGATCCGGGGGAGAATGTGTTGAGTAAATTCTTTGTAGCTGCCGACTTTTTCTTCGGAAGTGGCCATTCCGATGTGACATTCGTAAATCAGCAGAGGCGACGTATCCGGCTCAAACGACTTGATTTTGAATTGGTAAGGTTTAGCCGGATTCCACACTTGCGCGCTGAAAATATTCGTTTTTTCATCCTGAACTACGCGGCGTGTCCAAGCCGGAATCCGCTCGCCTTCACCGTTTTCCCAATGGATTTTCAGTTTGTACAAATCCAAATGATGCATGGCGTCTTGAGGCAAATTCAATTCAAAAACGCCGTTTTCCAAGCGATTCAAGCGGTATTCTTCCCGTTCCTGCCATTGGTTGAAATCGCCGGTCAGGTAAATGGCGGTCGCATTAGGCGCCCACTCCCTGAAAACCCAACCTGTTTTCGTAGGATGAAGTCCAAAATACAAATACCCTGAGGCAAAATCGCTTAGACTGATTTGTCCATTTTGGGTCAATGTCTTTTCTTTGTGAAGAAAATATTCATAACGTTTTTCAATGGCGGCGCGGTAAGGCTCCAGCCAAGGATCATTTTTGAGTAATTTGAGAGATTTCATAGTGCTTCTTTTTACAATGGAGTAAAAGTAATATTTTTTTTCTTTACGAGCAACTTATTGCTATTGAAAAAACGCAAAAAAAACATTACCTTTGCCCGCATTAATCAAAAAACGGTTTAGTATAGTAAAATAACAACAAATGAAATCGACCAAAAAAAGAAAACCGGAGTGGTGGATGTGGCTTTCCTTGTTTCTCATATTATTGGGTTGTCTTTGGATATTTAAACAAACGGAACGACCTTCCTTAGATACCTTGATTTATGGTAATCCGTTGATTTACAACGAAAATTATGCTAATAACGATACGGTT
>JAISKG010000189.1 GCA_031261015.1 Dysgonamonadaceae bacterium
TTATAATTAGCGCAAAGTTACAAAAAAATATTGATTCCGCTACTTTTTCAAAATTTTTATCAGCGGAATATGGTATTTTTTTCGAGATTCCGCTGGTTATTAATTTCTATAATCAGCGGAATGTTCATTTTTTTATGAGATTCCGCTGGTTATTCAATAAAACAATTCCTCTATTTCCTCCCGATTCAACTGCTCCAACGGATTATTGGACTGCACAAACGTTTCCGACAATTCGGTTTTCACCATTTGCAGACGGATGATTTTTTCCTCGATGGAATCGTTGGAAATGAAGCGATACACCATCACGTTTTTGTCTTGACCGATACGGTGAGCGCGGCTCAAAGCCTGCATTTCGACAGCAGGATTCCACCACGGATCGAGAATAAACACGTAATCGGCTTCGGTGAGGTTCAATCCGGTGCCGCCGGCTTTCAACGAGATGAAAAAGCAATTCACGTCGAGATCGTGCTTGAAACGGTCGATTTGTTCTTCGCGACGGACGGTCTGTCCGGTAAGCATGGCGTATTTCCACTCCTTTTCATCGAAAATTTTGGCCAATAACTTCAAATGTTTGACGAAAGAAGAAAAGATTAGTACTTTATGTCCATTCGCCCGGATCGTTTCAAAATAGAGCAAAATTTGGTCGAATTTTCCGGAATCGCCGGAATAATCGGGATAAACCAGCGAAGGGTGATTCGATAAAAGGCGCAAACGCATCAAACTTTGCAAGGCGACCAAGTTATTTTTCACGAACAAATCGCGGTTTTCGAGCAATTGATTGCGAATCCGGTTTTTCTCGGCCAGATAAATTTTTTCCTGTTCCTCGGTCATGTCGCAATAAACGATTTCTTGCGATAAAAGCGGCAATTCCGGCGTAACTTCCTCTTTGGTTCGCCGTAGGAGAAACGGCTTGATCAGTTTCAGCAACGAGGCTTCGGCCTGCAGATTTTTCTCCTTCGTAATCTTGACTACATACTGATTTTTGAAAAACGACTGCGTTCCCAGCAAACCGGGATTGATGAAATTGAATTGCGCCCAGAGATCAAACAAAGAATTTTCGATCGGCGTTCCGGTCAGCACTAAGCGATGCGCCGCCGAAAGTTGTTGTACCGACTTGTAAATAATCGAATCGGAATTTTTGATGTACTGGCTCTCGTCCAAAACCACATAATGAAATGGATATTCTTTCAAATATTCAATGTCGCTCCTCACCATTCCATACGACGTGATCACGACGTGATAATGACGAAGAACGCGAATTATTTCTTTAGATTTCAATCGTTTAGCTCCTGCATAAATATAAATTCTCAGATCGGGAGCAAATTTTTTCAACTCATTCTGCCAGTTATGCAACAGGGAAGTCGGCGCAACGACCAACGAAGCGGGCACGCGCGGGGTCGCCGCCGGTTTCGGCGAATCGAACAGTGAAAGTTGAGGCCCGGAAGAAAAGTTTTCCAACAACAACGACTGAGTGATTGTCGGCGCATAAATCGATTCAAATAATGTAATCGTTTGAATAGTTTTTCCCAAACCCATATCGTCGGCCAAGCAACCACCGAAATCCATTTGCCGGAGATGTTCCAACCAATAAAAGCCTTCTTTTTGGTAAGGACGCAAAATTTGCTCTAAATATTCCGATGGAATGGGATATTTTTGCAATGTTTGCTGAAATTGTTCCAATTTATTCGTATAATCTTCTTCCGAAAAAAACTCGATAGATGATGGCAAAATGCTGAAGTGCACTTTTTTCAGACGCACGCCTTGCTCGGTATTTTCGGCATGAAGGAAAAGATCGTGATATTGAACAAACCATTCTTCGGGCAAGATAAAAATGCTACCGTCGGGAAGTACAAATTCCGGATTTCCCGTCAAAATATGCTTGCGGAAACGGCTAAAAGGTAATTTGAAATCATCGAAGACAACTTCTACATTTAAATCGAACCAGTCGATTTTGACATCCAAATTCGATTGCAGGCGGACCGCTCCCTGATAAAACCGTTGCGCCGTTTTTTGTTCGATCACAAAATCCCGCAATTCACCGGCATTTAAGTTCATCCAATCAATCAAACCGTATTTCCGAATCATCTCCGGATCGTGTTGCAAATAAAAATGATTTTCGCCATTCTTGACCAATCCCAACTCCAATAATTTCTCGATGAGTAGGGCTTCAGCTTCCAAATCGCGGTTAAACCACGCAATCGTTTCGTTCGATTCGTCGAGAAGCACCACTTTCTTTTTACGCGGATTCATCGTAGGAATCAGAAGTTGATTGTCGTACTGAAAATACAAAGAAAATACCAGACGTGCGTACAAATCTTCTTCCAAAACCAAAATCGCTTGCCGGCGCGCCGGTTTTTCGTACATTTCAATTCCCTCGATGCGAACCTCAAATATAGGAATCGTTTTGATAACAAATTGACGGATATAATATTTTTCGGAAGCGGCCGGAACATCAATATGAGTCTTTGTAAAAAAAGGAATTAACTTCTTTGCATCCATATTTTCCACGCGATGAATCTGTTTGCCAAGCAACATTACGCAGGGTTCGGCCGACACAACAATCGCCGGTTTTTGCTGCAACGAAATCTCTTCTTCGCCGTTGGTCAGCGTAATAAAATAGCGCAAACCGTTTTTGTCTTTGATAAAATTGAACAAGCAGCGACTCCATTGAGGCAGCAATTCGAGCCAATTATGCGCATAAATCGTTTTATTGCCGGCAACTTCGCGGAAAAAGATCGGAAGATTGGCTTTTTCGGCCAAAGCCAGAATTTTGGCGCAATTTTTTTCGATTCGCGGACGAATCAAATTGTCGATTGTACTTTGCGGGATTTTCGCCTTGTTTTTCTCTTTGGAATACGCTTTCAGCAAGGATTCATCGGAAATTTCGTTCACGGCGTTCATCAAGGCGATGAGATCGTCGGATGTTCCTTTTTCGATTTCCTGCTTGATATTCGGAACTCCTAAAATGTACAAACTGCCGCCGGTGCGTACCTCGGCGAAATGAAGGTTCAGTTTCCATCCGAACTGACGATGTTCGGAAACGGTCAAGATTAATTTTTCGTCCATATTCTGTTAATGCGCTTCAAGCCAGTTTTTTCCTACGCCGCAATCGGCCACGAGCGGCACTTTCAGATCGGCCGCTTTTTCCATTTCTTCGACTACCGTTTGGCGCACTTTGTCTAATTCACCGGCAACAACATTGAAATTCAATTCGTCGTGCACTTGCATAATCATTTGCGAACGCCAGCCGTTTTCTTTGAACCGGCGGTAAATATTATTCATCGCTACTTTGATAATATCTGCAGCCGAGCCTTGAATCGGCGCATTGATCGCGTTTCTTTCGGCATAACCGCGCACCACGGCATTGCGTGAAGTAATATCAGGCAAAAATCGTTTGCGGTGGAAAATCGTTTCGACATAACCGTTTTTTCGCGCATTTTCAATGCTGCGATCCATATATTCCTTTACATCGGGATAAGTAGCGAAGTAACCGTCGATCAATTCTTTCGCTTCGATGCGAGAAATACGCAACTGCTCGCCCAAGCCGAACACGGAGATGCCATAAATAATGCCGAAGTTTGCCGTTTTGGCTTTACGGCGCATATCGCGGGTCACTTCCTCGATAGGAACGCCGAAAATTTTAGCCGCCGTCGCCGAGTGAATATCATGCCCGCTCCGAAAAGCCTCAATCATGTTGCGGTCGCCACTCAAGTGCGCCATAATGCGCAATTCAATCTGCGAATAGTCAGCCGAGAGAAAAAAGCAGTTTTCATCGGGAATAAATGCCCGCCGGATTTCTTTGCCTTCCTCATCTTTGATCGGAATATTTTGCAAATTCGGATTCGTGGAACTCAGGCGACCGGTTGAAGTCGTCGCCTGATTGTAAGTGGTATGAACTTTGCCGTCCACCGGACTGATCAATTCGGGAAGCGCGTCAATATAGGTACTCAACAATTTCTTGATTTTGCGGTATTCCAGAATTTTTTCAATAATCGGATGCTTGCTTTTCAAATTTTCCAGCACATCTTCATCGGTTTTGTATTGTCCGGATTTCGTTTTCTTGGAATTTTCGACAATTTTCAAGTGATCGAACAAGATTTCGCCGACCATTTTCGGAGAACTGATATTAAACGACTTCCCGGCCATCTCAAAAACGTCTTTTTCAATTTCCTGTAAAATTTTTGTCAATCCGAGCGACGATTCTTTCAAGGCGGGAATATCCAGTCGAACACCGGCCGCTTCCATATCACCCAAAACCGGAACCAGCGGAATTTCAATCTGATACAGCAAATCGGAAAAATTATTGGTTTCGATCAGTTTTTCAAAAATATTTTTCAGCTTCAATGTCACGTCGGCGTCTTCACAAGCATATTCTACCAATTGGCTCAAAGGAACTTGCCGCATAGTCAACTGATTTTTTCCTCTTGATCCGATCAATTCTTCAATGTGCACGGTTTGATAATTTAAATACGTTTCAGCCAAGTAATTCAAATTATGGCGATATTCGGGATTAATCAAATAATGAGCAATCAACGTATCGAAAATCGGTCCTTCCATAAAAATACCGTATTTTTTCAGCACATTGCGATCGTATTTGATGTTTTGGCCGATTTTCAGAATCGCCGGATCTTCCAAAATACCTTTGAATTTTTCGATGAAAGGCCGGATTTCGTCACGTTTGTCGGGAACGCGAAGGAAGTAAGCCTCGCCTTCTTCGACGGCA
Organism: Dysgonamonadaceae bacterium; assembly: GCA_031261015.1. Taxonomy (GTDB): domain Bacteria; phylum Bacteroidota; class Bacteroidia; order Bacteroidales; family Azobacteroidaceae; genus Azobacteroides. The sequence goes on from JAISKG010000189.1 coordinate 4,724, forward strand.
AACGACATGCCGACCAATTCGGCCATCAACGGATCGGTGCCGGTCGTTTCGGTATCAAAAGAAACATAACCTTTGGCGCGTATTTTTTCGATTAAACCGGCAATTTTTTGGTCGTCATCCAATAAATAATAATGATGAGGAACGGTGTTGATATTTTCAAAATTGGAATAGGCCGGCGTGGCATTTCCCGCTTCCGGCTCGTCGAAAAGCGAAGGTTGCGCCAGCGGATTTTTCGGAATAATTTTTATTTCTTTGAAAACGCGAGCCGATAACTGCCTGAATTCCAATTCTTCAAAGATTTTACGAAGGGCAGGCTCATTGATTTTTTCGCGCACCAGTTCATCCGGATTGATATCGATCGGCACATCCGTTTTGATCGTTGCCAAAAACTTGGAAAACGTGATTAATTCGCGGTTTTCTTCGATTTTGGTCTTCACGGAACCTTTCAACTGTTCGGTATTCTCCAGCAAATTTTCGATCGTGCCGAACTCAGCAATCAATTTTTTGGCAGTCACCTCTCCCACTCCCGGACAACCGGGAATATTATCGGATTTATCGCCCATTAATCCCAATAAATCGATCATTTGCAAGGGATCATTCAACTCATATTTCTTTTTTATTTCCTCAACACCCAATACTTCAAAACCCGAATCGCCGTATTTCGGTTTATACATAAAAATGTTTTCATCGACCAACTGTCCATAATCCTTGTCAGGCGTCATCATATAAACTTCGTAATTTTTGGAAGCTCTTTTGGCGATAGTTCCGATCACATCGTCGGCCTCGTAATACGGAACTTCCAGAACCGGAATGTTATACGCGCGGATAATCTCCTTGATCACAGGGACTGAAGTGCGGATCACTTCCGGCGTTTCCTCGCGCTGCGCCTTGTAAGCCTCATAAGCTTCGTGGCGAAACGTGGGACCGGCCGGGTCGAACGCGACACCAATGTGCGTCGGCTCTTCCTTGCGGAGCACTTCCTCTAAAGTGTTGACAAATCCAAAAACCGCCGAAGTATTAAACCCTTTGGAATTAACCCTTGGTATTTTCATCATCGCATAATAAGAGCGATAAATCAATGCATAAGCATCTAAAAGAAATAGTTTCATTGCTTTCCTTCATTAATTGAAACGGTAAAGATACAAAAAAAACGGATTTTATTTTTAACTTTGCGCTTTATCTG
>JAISKG010000217.1 GCA_031261015.1 Dysgonamonadaceae bacterium
TGGTTATGGGACGCTTTTCGTGGCAGGAAGGATACGGCGCATTTTCATACAGCAAATCGCAAATTCCACAGGTGGCACGATATATTGAAACGCAAGAAGAACACCACAAAAAGAAAACATTTATTGATGAATATCGGAAAATATTAACTGATTTCGGATTAGAATATGATGAAAAATATCTATTTACACCTATTGAATTGTGATGTTACATTCCTACGGAATGAAGGGTCGGTTTGGTGTAATCGTTTCTACCGAGCTAACATTCCTAACGGAATGAAATGTAATCAACTAAAAATATTTTGGAAGAAGGTGAATTACAGGAAGTTTCAGTATGTAAGGATTTCTTACATACCACTGAACACGGTGAACAGTTTCGCACAATCAGGCAATAGAAAAAGCAGGTATGGAATACAAAAAATATGTGCAAAAAACATTGTCGCCAGATTGCAATCGTTGCAGAACCGTTTGTTCGATGAATTAAAAAACGCTCCCTATCATTCTCTTGCTTCTTCCCCAAAAATAAACTATTTTTGTTCACTAATTTGAAAAACAAAAAAAATCAAATGAACAAATTATTTTTAATCCTTATAAGCCTGATTTGCAGCGTATTGATGCAAGCACAAACCGGCAGCCGCCCCTTAGTTTTACAAGAAATCGTCGAAGGAAAATTCGCTCCCAAAGGGCCAAGCGAAATCCGCTCAATGCCTGACGGCGAACATTATACCATCCTCAGTCCCGACAGAAAAGCGATTCTGCAATACGCTTACAAAAACGGACAATTGACCGATACTTTGTTTCACGTCGATCGCACGCGCGAAACACATTTGGAATTCATTGACGGATACGCAATTAGCAGTACAGGCTACCGGATTCTTGTTTGGAATGAATCGGAAAACATCTACCGCCGCTCGCGCCAAGTAGAGGCTTACGACTACGACGTACGGCGAAATTTCCTGAAGCCGCTCTCGGAAACCAATGGAAAAGTGCGTGTTCCGACCCTTTCTCCCGACGGCAGAATGTGCGCCTTTGTGAGAGATAACAACATCTGGCTCAAGAAATTCGATTACGATACCGAATCGCAGATCACCAAAGACGGATCGGCCGGCCGCATTCTCAACGGTATTACCGATTGGGTTTACGAAGAGGAATTTAGCGTGACTTCACTCCTCTCCTGGTCGGCCGACAGCCAATTTCTGGCGTTCCTGAAATCGGACGAAAGCGAGGTACCGACATTTAATTTCACGCTTTTCGACGGAAGCCTTTATCCGTCCGACTATTCCTATAAATATCCGAAAGCCGGACAAAACAATTCCAAAGTAGCCTGTTACGTGTTTAACATCGAAACCAAAGACACAAAAAAAATGAATGTTCCGATGGACGACGACGGCTACATTCCTCATCTCTGTTTTACAGAAAATGTTGATCAATTGGCGGTTATGATACTCAACCGGAATCAGAATAATTTCAATATGTATTTTGCCAATCCGAAATCGGCCGTCGCCAAATTGATTTTACACGATGAAAATCAAGCCTATATAGATCCATCATGGATTCGCTCCATTCGTTTTTCCAAAGAGAATTTCGCTTATGTGAGCGAGAAAGATGGTTTTGCACACATTTATTTATATGGCATCACCGGCGTTTTGGAAAAGCAAGTCACTGCTGGTCAATGGGATGTAACGCAATTGTATGGTTTCAATCCCGAAACAAAAAACGTTTATTACCAATCGGCCGAAGAAAGTCCGCTTCGCAGAAGTATTTACAAAACAGATGCAAAAGGCGTGAAAACGAAATTGTCTTCGCAAACGGGCATCAACAAAGCTGTTTTCAGCCGGAATTTTCGTTATTTTGTCAATGATTTTTCCAATACTAAAACACCTGATTATTGGACGATTAACGATGAAAAAGGAAAAGAATTAACTGTTCTGAACGACAACGCTTCCCTGAAAGCGCAGTTGGCTGCCACCCGTTTTCCCGAAAAAACTTTTTTCACTTTCACTAACCCGAAAGGCGACATTCTGAACGGTTGGATGCTTAAACCAACCACGTTTAAGTCCAATCAATCGTATCCGGCGGTGATTGTTCAATACAACGGTCCCGATTCGCAGGAAGTTCTGGATCGCTACGTGATGGATTGGGAAAATTATTTGGCCGAACAAGGTTACATCGTCGCGGCAGTGGACAGTCGTGGAACCGGCGCGCGTGGCGAAGCTTTCCGCAAATGCACTTACCTGAAAATCGGACAATTAGAATCGGACGATATGATTGCGGCCGCCCGTTATTTGGGACAGCAAAGTGATATCGACGCCAAGCGAATCGCGATTTGGGGCTGGAGTTACGGCGGTTTCACTACGCTGATGTCGATGAGTCGCGGCAACGGCATTTTCAAAGCCGGCGTGGCCATCGCTCCCGTCACCGATTGGAAATTGTACGATTCAGTTTATACCGAGCGATTTATGCGCACACCGAAAGAAAATTTCCAGAATTACGAGGCTTGTTCACCCATTCAATTAGCCGGAAAATTGCAGGGAAATTTACTTTTAGTTCACGGAACTTCCGATGATAACGTACACTATCAGAACACGATGTATTACGCCGACGCGCTCGTCGAAGCCGGCAAGCAAATGGATATGCAAATTTATCCTAATAAAAATCACAGCTTGTTGGGCGCGAAAACTCGCCTGCATCTTTACACGCGCATCCTCGATTTTTTCAACAAAAATTTGTAATTAATGAGCGAAACAACAAGGATACCTAAACCGGAATGGTTAAAAATTCAATGGAAAAGCAATAATCATTTTTCGACAACCAGAAAAGTGGTGAAAGGTCACGGTCTGCACACGATTTGTGAAAGCGGCCGTTGTCCCAACAAAGGCGAATGCTGGAACCGCCGAACCGCCACGTTCATGATTGGCGGGGAAATTTGTACTCGTTCGTGTAAATTTTGCAATACCTTGTCGGGAAAACCGAAGCTTTTGGATCCTGACGAACCGGAAAAAGTTGCTCAATCCATTAAATTACTGGAGCTTAAACACGTAGTCGTCACTTCCGTCGATCGCGACGATTTGGCCGATTACGG
>JAISKG010000032.1 GCA_031261015.1 Dysgonamonadaceae bacterium
ATGTATATAAAATGCACCAAGTTTACGACAAAGAGAAAGCGGCCAAATTATCGGCGCACGATACGAGCATCATTGAAGACATTTCCGATCGCATCACGACTATTAAGGAAAAAGTCAATGCTTTGGTGAGCGCGCGCAAAATCGCCAATAAACTCGAAAGCGAACGCGAAAAAGCTCTTGCTTACCATGATAATGTATTCCCGTATTTGGATGAGATCCGTTATCATGTCGATAAATTGGAATTGACGGTAGATGATGAATTGTGGCCGTTGCCGAAGTATCGCGAATTATTGTTTGTTAGATAAATAGATTGGCGGAAGAATGTAAATGTAGGGGCGGAAGATTTTTCGCCCCTACGTTTTTATTACCGTATTACTTTCAAATACTTCACTCCTCTATCCGTAACTACTTTTGCAATATACATTTGAGATTTAATACTTTGTATGAAATCAACTGTACTGTTGATATTCATTTTTTCCGCAACCAACCGCCCTTGTAAATCATAAACGCTAATAGATTGCATCGGATAATTGGAATAAAAACGAATATTCGAATTTTCTCTGATCGCGCCGACCGTCCAGTCGGATTTATCTATCGACTGTAAGTCATTTGTGCTATTTAAAATGAGAAGATAGAAACGGTTTTCGCAAGCCAGTGTTTCATCCTTGTCGTTCTTCGCAGGCGTATAGTGAGCATCGTAGTCAAAGGTGATTAATCCTGTTATTTTGCTTCCGTAGCTCATTTGCATATCGATAAAGATCAGGTCAGCGTCGAAATTGTTCATGCCGGAAAGCTTCAATCGAATATCTCCGGAAGCTGTTGTTGCAATTCCTATCGGAATCAACATTTCGGAATCTTCCGGAATCACATTATTGACTACTCCCAAAGCCTTTCCTTCCTCTTGATTTTTCAGCGTATAGACTTCCGGAATTAAACTGAAAGAAGTGATAATCTTGCTCATATCCCAGTCTGAAAGAGTAGTTTGACCCTTTTCATTTTGTACAATAAAAGTATGACGATTTCCTTCAATATTGCCGGCTTCGATAGTTAAGACGCCCGGCGACGTTTCGGTGGGAATTACCGAACGTGTGCGACGAACCGATAATGTGGCCGGATTGAACGACAAGTCGGCGCTATTCACACCGTTAGCCAATTCCACCAAAAAGCCCTGTCCGGGAGCGATATATTGGCTTAAACCGGTAGTTGTGCCGGCGACTACCGAAGAATAGGAATCGAAAGAATCGCCCATCCATGCGGTATAACCATTCTTGATTTTTCCCGGATTGTCGGCGATAAACCGGTCAAAATCAATGGTTGCCGGGAAAGGATTGCCAATCAGGGCGATGCCTGATTCCGTGCCGCGAGTAATGGTGCGTGCGACAATTCCCGTTCCGTTGCCTTGCCCGTTAGCCGAATCGAAAATAAAATATTCGGGATTGCTTCTCAGAAAGACATCATGTTCAGGGGCTAAAGTTAAATTGGTTATATAGTAATAATAAAAAGTCGATTGATCACTGCCTGCCGCACCCGCCAAATGGGTGCGATGCGCCAATTGTTGTTGACCGAACTGCAATACATAATCCGGGTCGTGATACGGAAATTCCATGATACCGTTGGTTTGAGATATGCCTACCGTGCGACCCGATACGCCCATTGCCGATTCGTTCAAACCGGTTTCCGTTTCGCGATACAGTAATTGATCTTGATAATCGTTGATCCAAAATGCAAAACCTTCAGCCGCAGCCAAAGGCTCGACATTAGAGGTATAATATTCCGTCCATGAACCGCTGAAAGTAGATCCGGTTTCCGACAGATTGGTATCCAATTTGCGCATAAAGGTACGCGGAACGCCTCCGAACGCATAATCGCCCGATACTATCCCTTGCATGGGAGCCGTGAGCAAATTCCAATTGCCACGACTCAATTGATTGCCTTGCGACATAGCCGCCGAGAATTTCAAATGATCGTAAGTCATTGACTGCGTGAAATTGTTCACTAAATCGAGCAATTCAGCTTTGGTTGCTAAAACCTGCGGATGAGCCGGATCGCTCAAACCCAAATTATATTGGCAATAAGCCGCTTCCGAGTATTTGAGATATTGCGGATTGCCGACTTCGGCGCCTTGCATCAGATAAATCCGTTCGCAAGCGGCATTATCGGTACTTTTCAAAAATGGAAAATAGTGAATCGGCTCGCCGGTAATTAAATTATAAGAAGGAATATAAGCCCATTCGCTTTGATCGGGTACGTCGCCGTAGATCCAGTTGTTGGGATTGTTCCAATCGGTTTGTTCCAAATCGGTCATCGTTCCGGTATTCGGAAAATCGGGCGACCAAACGCAAATCCCGCTTGCCGCAGGTAATGGAATCACCGTAACCGAGGCGGATTGCGCACCAAATTCGTTAATCGAACCAACAGTAAGAGTGGTTGAAGAAATACTCGATCCATCGTTATTGGCAACAAATTCTACCGAAGCAGCTCCCGGAAAAGAGATTGTTTCGGGCATCGCGTTTCTCGCTCTGACCGTATAAACACCTTCGGTAGTTGCGATGTAGGAACTGCTCGTTGCGCCCGTGATCTGTGATCCGTTTTTGTACCATTGGTAGCTTGCCGTAGATGGAGGAGAAACTACATTTAAATCTATGGAACCTCCATAAGGCAAATATCTTACGGAATTGTCGGCAATAGAAGGAGTGGCCGTTATCGCCGTATAGGAAAAGGTAATGATCACTTTTCCGTTTCCACCTTTCCCTCCCCAGCCGTTATCGTCGGATAAGCCTGCATTATACGATGCGCCGCCGCTACCGCCGCCGCCGGGATAACCGCCATCCGAGCCGTGTGAGTCGTTTGCGGTTTTAGGCGCGCCTGTTCCGCCGCCACCAGCTACATTTCCTGCGTTTCCGCCTGCACCGCCGTAAGCATTTCCGGAAGGAGTATCTCCATTACCACCGTTGGTTCCGTTTGCAGTAGAAGGACTTGTAACTCCGCTTGTCGTTCCGCTGCCGGGAGATGTACTTCCTGAAGCCGGATGTCCTCCTGCTCCTAAATTACATGAAACTCCGTTTCCAGCTCCGCCTCCATTAGCTTGTACATAGGCAGATCCGTAAGTGACTTTCGAATAGCTGCCGGCTGCTCCACCGCTACCGGAACCGAAACTGCTTCCTGCGCCGCCGCCGTAGCCTACCCGAATAGCCAAAGTGGCATTCATTGTTCCGAACGTACCGGAAGCATATCCGCCTCCTGCTCCGCCGCCTGCACCTGATCTGCATGATCTTGCGTACGAATTTCCGCCGCCACCTCCGCCGCCCCATGCTTGCGCGGATGTATTAGTGGAACCTGCCAAAGCAGGAAAAGTATAATCCAGATCGCCGCCGCCTGCGCCGCCGGTCCCATAATTTACTCTTACAGTCGTCGTCTGTGCAGACAAATTGATAGCTATCATGCTTAAGCACCAAAAGCCGGCAAATGCTGCGACTGTTTTGATTATCAAAGATGTAAAGGTTTTCATATTGCACTGTTTAAGTTTGTTTTTAACCAAATTCTCTATGGTAAAATAACAAATATCTCAATGAAATGTTTGAAAATGGTCTTTTATTTTTTAGTAAGTTGTAAAGAAATTTTTATATATTTGCAAAATAAATTCACAAAGCTGTTGATTTCATCGCTTTGTATTACTAATTCAATTTGTCTATGAAACAGTTACAATTATTTTTCATCGTTTGTTTCTTCTGTGTTTTCGCAGGATTATCTGCTCAGAATCGGGAAACAAAAATAGATTTGCAGGTGCAGGGAGCTGCTTCGCCGGAAAAAGTATTGAAGCGGAAAGTGGCGATTGTTCGTTTCTCTAATGAAACACAGTATGGAAAAGGAATTTTCTACGATAAAGAAAATGACCCGATGGCCAAGCAAGCGCTGGATAATTTATCCAATAAACTGGCTTCGACCGGAAAATTCATGTTGCTGGAACGTTCCGATCTGGATAAAATTGTGGAGGAAGGCAAGCTTGCCGGCACAGGCTACGATAAAATCGGCGCGGATTATGTGATTGTCGGTTCGATTACAGAATTTGGCCGGAAAAATGTCGGCGATGCCAATTTGATTTCCCGGAGTAAGATGCAGGTAGCCGAAGCCGCCGTTTCACTGCGTTTGATTGATGTTTCGTCGGGATTGATTATTTATTCGGAAGAAGCGAAAGGAGAAGCCGAACTGAAAACGAAAACGACTTTAGGTGTTGGTGGGACAGCCGGTTACGATGCTACGCTCAGCGACAAGGCGATATCTGCAGCAATTTCCCAATTGGTCGAAAACGTCATTAATAATTTGATGGATCGCCCGTGGAAAGCGTATTTTCTGGCGGTTGACGGGAACGATATTTTCATTACCGGAGGAGCTGCACAAGGTTTATCCGTCGGCGATGTTTTCGTAGTGAAAGAAAAAGGAAAGTCCGTCAAGAATCCGCAAACGGGCGTGACGATGGAACTTCCGGGCAAGGAAGTCGGCAAAATCAAAGTCACATTCATGGGCGGCGAAACACCCGAATCCCAATTTTCTTTGATCGAATTTACGGATGGGAAAATAGATACAAATGATCTTTCAAAATATTATATAGAGGAGATTAAGTGATGAAAAAATATTTTTTATTAGCGGTAATTCCGCTTATTTTAGCTGCCTGTTCGGTTGGAAGAACGACCGAATCGCGGGGACTGGAAAATGAATCTTTTCTCCAGTTTGTTCAGGGACAATACGAATATCCCGACGGAGTACAAGTGTATGTTGATCAATTGCCGCCTTTTACGGCTAAAGTAAACAAAGTCAACGGCCGCACGGTCAAGGGCAATGTTTATACGGTGACAAGCGGTACGCGGCATTTGACGGTTGCGTATAAGAATACGGTTTTGTTTGAAAAAGAGGTCGTTTTATCGGCGCAACAAACCAAGCAAATTCAATTACCTTAAAAAATTTATTGAAATGAAGAAAAATATTGTGTTAGCATCCTTTTGCCTGGTCTTGCTGGCAAGTTGCGTTTCCACTCCGAAACCCTTGTATTCTTGGGGAAATTATCAGGAGAAAGCTTACGCTTACGAGAAAAATGGTACCGAAAAGAGCTTGGACGAGCTGATGACCGCTTATCAAACCCTGATGAAAAAGCAGGATGGCTTGCGGAAAACGGTTCCTCCCGGTATCTGCGCCGATTACGGTTATTTATTGTATAAACAAGGAAAGAAAGACGAGGGCTTGGCGTTGATGCAAAAAGAAATTGCTTTGTATCCCGAATCGACTATTTTTATTTCTCGAATTATTAAACAATTACAAAAATGAAAATCCATCAAATTTTAATAGTATCTTTAGGAGTCTTGTTTTGCATAGCTTGTACTCCGGCAAAAACGTTGACCAAGCAAGAGGCCTACCCAAATGTTTATTCGGAAAAACCGTTGGCGATTGCTGTGTTACCACCGCTGAATTTGACCAATAATGTGGAAGCGAAAGATTTCTTGTTTCTCACGTTGGCTCAGCCGCTTGCCGAAAAAGGTTATTACGTTTTCCCGTCTTTTCTATCTATGGAATTGTATAAAAGCGAGAGCGCGTATGATGCAGAACAGTTCCTCAATGGTTCGGTGAGTCGCTTTGCCGAAGTTTTGGGCGCCGATGCCGTCTTGTTTACCAATATTCATAAATGGGAGAAAATGGCTTTGGTTTCCAATATTTATATAGAAATAGAATATATTTTGAAATCGACCCGTACAAATGAAATTCTCTTTGACCGGAAAGGGGAAATTATTTACGACGCTTCTGTGAGCAACAATAATGGCGGTCTTTTGGGCGCTTTGGTCAATATGGCCGCTTCCGCGATCAACACTGCGCTCACCGATCATATTAAAATAGCAAGAGCTTGTAATACTTACACGCTTTCCGATATGCCGGCCGGCAGTTACAGCCCGAATTTCGGTAAAGATCAAGGGCTTGCAGCCGGGAAAAAAGAATTTAAACAGACTATAAAATAAGTTGGATATGAAAAAAACAATTTATTTAATCGCTCTGATTTTACTCACTGTCGCCTGCAATAAAAACACGGAACAAAGCGACTATCAAGCCTGCGTAAACTTGGAAGAACAATACAAACAATTAGTAGCCAAGTATGAACAAGCAGAAGCCGACAGCACGTTAACGCCCGAATTGGAAACCACTTTGGAGCAGCAAGCCGATAGCTTGGAAACGGAAATCAAAGCTGCTTATGCTCGTTTCTTTGAAAAACACATTAATGCTCCTTTTGCGCAACAAATCTTTGCCGAAACGAAATGGACGCGGCGTTTAAGTTTGGAGCAATTGGAAGCGATATTCAACCAAGTGAAGGATCCGGTTTTTCAAGCGACGGATATTTATAAGCAAACGGCGGAAAGAGTACACAACATGAAAGCTTCGCTTCCCGGCAACCCTTACCTCGATTTTACTTCCGAAACGCCTTCGGGTCAAATGGTTGCGTTGTCGGAATATGTCGGAAAAGGCAAGTATGTTTTACTCGATTTCTGGGCGAGCTGGTGTCCGCCTTGCCGCGCCGAAATGCCGCATTTGGTCGAACTTTATCAACAATATAAAGACCGCAATTTTGAAATTGTCGGTTATTCTTTGGATCAGGACAGCGACGCTTGGACAAAAGGCATTGAGCAATTGGAAATGACTTGGCCGCAACTTTCCGACTGCGCTTATTGGAATTCGCCGGCTGCCAAATTGTATGCCGTACAGGGTATTCCTTGCACTGTTTTGATCGGTCCTGACGGAATAATTATTGAAAGAGAATTGGATGGCGAGGAGTTGGCGAAAAAATTGGCGGAGTTGATTCCTTAAAAATGGAAAGTTGAAAATGGAAAATTAAAAATTAATTTTCAACTTTCCATTTTCAATTTTTTCATACCTTTGCTTGCGGAAAGGGTCATACAGCCCTATTAATCATGCAAAATAAAAAATGGTATCTCTCTGCGTTTTTGCTGCTTTGCTGGTGCAGCGTTTTTTCGCAGGTTAAAGTCACGGTTTATAAAAACGACGGAACATCAGCAGAGTTTTTGTGTTTGGAACAGGGAGCGTTGAGCTTCGACGACGACAAACTTGTGATTAACGAAGGCGGCATTGTTTATGCACCGGTTTACATTGCGCGAAGTGAAATTCGCAAACTCACTTTTCGGGAACTTTCTGCTGCCATCGAAAATGTGGAAATCGCCGGATCTGCAAGAATTTATCCTAATCCGGCCAAGTCACAGTTTACTATTTCCGGCATTGAAGGCGAAAAGTTTATATACTCTATTTTTTCGTTGGACGGACGGCAAATTGCCGGTGGAACTGCGGAAAATGGAGAATCCATAGACAGCAGCGGGATGAGCGCCGGCGTTTATTTAGTGAAAATCGGTACGCATTTGTTGAAGCTCATTAAAATCTAACCGCTATGAAAAGAATTTGGATATTATTGCTAACCGTCCTGCTATTTGCGGGCAGTTACGCACAGGAAAAAATCGTTGTCTTTCAAGGAAATGCACGGATTTTGACGGCCAATGTCGCCGATATGAACCAAATCACTTTCGCCGGCCACAATTCTATCTTTGATTTTGCGAACGGCTCGACCGAAAATCTACTGACGGCAAGTATCGACAGCGTAATATTTGTGAATGAGCCGATTGGCGAAAAAATCCGGATTATTTGGAACAACAATCAGGTAACGATTGAAAATCCTTATCAGAATCAAGGAATTACGATTACGTCGAGTGGAGCGAATGTGACCGTCAACGCAGCATCTGGCTTGCCTAATCTCGAATACGAACTTTCGGGCAACAGTTCCAACGGTTCCGTGACAATTGCCGGCGATAAGGATCTAATTTTGTATCTCAATAATTTGAATCTGACGTCCTCTTCCAAATCAGCCATTGAAATCAGTACGGCCGTAACTTCTCAAATCATTTTGGAAGGGAATAGCATGTTATCCGATGCAGCAGCCAACAGTAAAAACGCGACTCTAATCGGCGCAGGAGCTTTTGTTTTCGGCGGAAACGGCTATTTACAGATAACGGGCGTAGCTAAGCACGCTATTTCGAGTAGTAAAATGATTACCGTTGCCACAGGCAATTTCAACATTGTCTCAGCCGCTTCCGACGGATTTCATTCCGAAGGTTTCACGATGAATAACGGTTCGCTGCAAATTTCTTCTACTTTGGGCGATGGGATTGATGCGGGCGAAAATCCGGTTGTTATCACCGGCGGAACCATTCAGATTGCTTCTTCGGCAAGCGATATGAAAGGTATCAAAAGCGACGCTGCCTTGACATTCACCGGCGGAACCTTTGTCATTAACGAATCCGGCGCACAATCGAAGGCCATCAGTAGCAAAAGTAATATTGTGATTTCGGGCGGCGATTTCCAGATTACAACTTCCGGCGACATCGTACTCACAGCTTCCGGCAGCGGATACGATCCGTCTTATAGTACAGCGATTAAAAGTAATGGTAGTACAACTATTAACGGCGGGAATATAACGATCACGAGCACAAGTTCTTCCAAAGGAGGCAAAGGTATTTCCGCTGATGGCGATATTGTGATTAACAGCGGAACAATTCATATTACCACTGCCGGCAACGGCGCGGTTTACACCAATACTTCGGGCGTAACCGATGCTTATACGGCATGCTGCATCAAAAGCAACGCCAATATTCGGCTCAACGGCGGCAACCTGACTTTGAGCAGTTCGGGAACCGGCGGAAAATGTGTAAATGCCGATCAAACAGTCGTCATCGGAAAACTTGGCATAGATGATAATTTGCTGACAATCAATGCTTCCACTTCCGGCGCCAGATTTTATGTCACGGGAAATACCGGAGGCGGCGGTTGGGGCGGCGGCGACAATGCCGACTATGCCAATCCCAAAGCGATCAAATCTACCGGCGATCTGACGGTCAATAGCGGTATAATTACGATTCGCTGCACGCAAACAGCCGACGGCGGCGAAGGCTTGGAAAGCAAAAATATCCTGACCATCAACGGTGGAATTATCGACATTCAAACCTACGACGATTGCATCAATGCTACCAAACAAATCGTGATCACCGGCGGATCCGTCGCCACAAAATCGACAGCCAACGATGGTGTCGATTCCAACGGCACGCTGACGGTCACCGGCGGATTCATTATTTCCAACGCAGCCGGCGGCGCGGAAGACGGATTCGATTGCGATAACAATACGTTCAAAATCACAGGCGGTACGATGATTGGAACGGGCGGTAATTCGAGTACTCCCACAAGCAGCGTTTGCACGCAACACTCCTTATTATTTAAAGCGACTGCCAATACGGCGGTTTGTCTGGCAAAATCCACCGGCGAAATTTTGCTGCTTTATCAAGTTCCTGCCGCTGGAAGTTCGAGCGGAGGCGGTGGAGGTCCCGGTGGCGGCGGTCAAAGCGGTTCAATGAAAATTTTGTATTCTTCCCCGCAATTGATTACAGGAAGTTATACTTTAAAAACCGGCGGAACCATTTCGGGTGGAACCACCGTTAACGGATACAACACCGGCGGAACTTATTCGGGCGGAACTTCCAAATCCATCACCGTAAGTTCAATGGTGACGAGCGTGCAATGATGATCAAATGATTTTTATAAAAAAGATGCTAAAAAACATAATTTTATAATATGTGTTTAAATTTGGAAGGTATTGAAAATTTATCGACCTTTGTAGCCGATAACCTAAAACAATCTTTTTGCCTTAAAGACTAATGCCTATTAAAAACTGAATTAAAAGACCCCTGCGAAGCGGGTCTTTTATTCTTTAAAAGGTTTTCGTACCTTTGCAGGCTAAAGAAAAATCATCGTGAGAAATGAGAACGTTCCCTTGAGTTTGGGGACCGAGAAAGTAGGAAATTTACTGGCAAAATACGCAATTCCGTCGATCATCGCCATGACGGCTTCTTCTCTTTACAACATTACCGACAGTATTTTTATCGGTCACGGCGTAGGATCGCTCGCCTTGTCGGGCTTGGCGATTACATTTCCGCTGATGAATCTTTCTGCCGCCGTCGGCACTTTGGTCGGTGTAGGCGCGTCCACTTTGTTATCGATTCGCATGGGACAAAAAGATTATGAAACTGCCAATCGCATTTTGGGAAATGTTGTCGTACTGAATTTGATTTTGGGAGTTATTTTTTCCATCCTCATGCTGACTTTCTTAGCGCCGATTCTTCGATTTTTCGGAGCGAGCGACGACACGCTTCCTTACGCTTACGAGTTTATGACGGTTTTGTTAGCAGGCAATGTTTTTACGCACATGTACTTCGGATTGAACGCTTTACTTCGTTCTGCCGGTCATCCGCAGCGATCCATGACCGCAACGATTCTCACTATATTAATCAACGTGAGTTTAAATCCTTTGTTTATTTTCGTCTTTAAGTGGGGCATTCAAGGTTCGGCTTTGGCTACCATTATTGCACAGAGCACGGTATTGATCTGGCAATTCCATTTGTTCAACAATAAGCGTTATTTTATCCATTGGAAAAAAGGCATTTACCGGCTACGAAAAGATATTGTGAGAGATTCTTTTTCCATTGGCATGTCACCGTTTCTGATGAATGCCGCGAGTTGCCTGATCGTCATTCTGATCAACCGGCAATTGATTCGGCATGGCGGCGATTTGGCAGTCGGCGCTTATGGGATTGTCAACCGGGTCGCTACATTCTTTGTGATGGTGGTGATCGGGATCAACCAAGGTATGCAGCCCATTGCCGGCTATAATTACGGCGCGCAAAAGTATGACCGCGTAATTAGCGTGATGAAAAAATCCATTCTCTGCGCCTGCGTGATCATGACTTTCGGCTTTGCCGTTGTCGAGTTGTTTCCGCATACGATCGCAGCCGTATTTACAAAGAGAAAA
>JAISKG010000045.1 GCA_031261015.1 Dysgonamonadaceae bacterium
AATCCATAAAAATCTTGGGAAATATTGTTGGCTTCCGTCCAATGAATTTTTCCGGCAGCCTGATAATTGGCTTGTAAATAGAAGCGATCGATCCATTGGTTGCGAAGATATTTTTGATAGAGCGCGCTCAGCGACAAGGTATTTTGCGGAGCGAAAGGAATATAATTTCCGGAGTAATCGTGCCCTTCCGTTTGATAGTCTTTGAAGGTAGCACGGGTAAATCCATAATTAGCCGTCATTAAAAAATCGTTGGTAAATTGGGCGGTTAATCCTAATTCCGCTCCCAAGCTTTGAGCTTTTCCGGCGTTTTTCAAAATCCGGCCTTGACCGCTGGCTACAAATTGCGTCAATTGAATATCCGTTACATCAATGTAAAATGCTGCTAATTCAAAAGATAGTTTATTTTTAAACAATTGTCCTTTATAACCGATTTCGTAATTCCACGAATATTCCGGTTGATATGTCACAGCATCTTTGACTGGAACTGTTTCGTAATTAGCTATGTATTTGGATTTTAAGGCGTCTTGTGCCAGATCGGCAAAATTTTGGATATTGTAACCGCCGGCTTTGTAACCGTTGGAAACTGTTGCGTAAACATAATTGCCGTTTGTGAACGTATATTTCAGTGCGGCTTTCGGCAGAATTTCCGTGAAAACGGTCGATTCGCGGCCTTGCAAAACCGTGTCGGCGACTGCCGGAACGACCGGGAACGGAGGATATGGCATTTTTACATCCAAATGAATCGGCGTGTGCGTATCATAATCCAAACGCGTTTTTTCGTAATCCAAACGGATGCCGGCCGTCACCGAGAGTCCTTTGGTAAACAAATGATTATAAGTTGATTGATGGAAAATAGCTCCTCCTTGTGTAGGCGTTTGAAAATCGCCCGGAATACCAACTTCCGGATCGGTGACTGTCATTTGCGGCGCTTTCGTAGTTTCGTGGAGTTGATCGAACATCGTTTGCAAAATGTTCTTCACTCCGGCCGAGCCTAAAGTCGTTGTGACATTGGTTTTCAATGTATTGTAAAATCCGAATGCGCCGAACAGCCATTGATAACGATTTCCCGTATTGGATTTGACCGTGATTTCTTCCGTCCAGCTACTTTCCCGTTGCTGTTGATGTAAGCGGAAAACGTCGGCCGGCGTATAATCCGTATCCATTTTCATGGAATCGTCGAAATAAAGAAAAGCTGTGTTGGAATTGACGATGACGGAAGAATTGGTGAAATTCAAATTCAGGCTGCTTCCCGCTGTTTGCCGTTGATAATGACCGGGATAATCGTAATTTGGTTTGGAAATTTCGTTGACCGAGTAATTCCCGTAAGGAAACGCGCCCTGATCGCATTTGTCGTAATTGCCTGTCAATCGGATCGTCCAGTAGCGATGCGGCTGCCAGTCGAAACGCAATTTCGCGCCGGCCGATTGAAGCGGATCGGCTTTTTCTCCGCTAAATTGATTGGTGAAATAGCCGTCGTTTCTATCGTAATAACCTGATAGAGCAAGTCCTGCATGATCGGACAACAATTCCGCGGCCGAAACTTTGGTGCGAAACAAGCCATAATTTCCGGTCGTGAGCGAAACTTTTCCATATTGCTCTTCGAGCGGCGAGCGGGTAATCACGTGAACAATTCCGCTCATCGCATTGCGACCATACAGAGTTCCTTGCGGGCCTCGAAGCACGTCGATTTGCCGGATGTCGAGAAAATCAAAATCAAAAACCGATTTATCCAAATAAGGTGCGTTATCGACGTACATTCCAATGGATTGGCCGGTTGTACGCTCGCCGATGCCACGGATATAAACCGGAACCGACAATCGAGAGCCGTAATCGGGTAGGAAAAAATTTGGAATCAATAAACTTAAATCTTTGATGTCGATGATTTTAGTTCCTTCAACAGTTGCTGCCGTGATGCTCGAAACCGAAGCCGGCAACGCTTTTAAGTCGTTGGTTTCTTTAGTCGAAGCGGAAATCACCACTTCGCTCAATGTCCGGGTGGATATACTGTCGGGCGCAACATTCTGAATAACATTTGCTTGCGTACTGTAAAAAGTCAGGAATAACATATTTATTCCTAAAAGAATTTTTTTGAATGACATGATGTAATTATTTTTTAAGGCTGCAAAGGTCTTAAAAAATTGGGAGAAATGAAAGAGGGCAAGAGTATTTTAGCTATTTATTGGTATCATTGTGGCGGTTGCATCGCTTGGTTTGGGGATTGTAATCGTCAATTATATTCCGGCAAACGTATTTCCTTGATTCATGTCGCCGGTCGTGTAACCTTTATAAAACCAATCGTGTCGTTGCTGCGAAGTCCCGTGAGTAAACGAATCAGGAACCGTGTAGCCTTGCGATTCTTTTTGCAGGCGGTCGTCACCGATCGCAGAAGCGGCGTTCAAGGCTTCGTTAATGTCCTCGTTGTTGATTTTCAGTTCTTTCGCGTAATGCGCCCAAACGCCGGCGTAAAAATCAGCTTGCAATTCCAAACGCACCGACAAGGCGTTGGCGTCTTTTTGGCTGGAGCGAGCCATTTGGCTGTTGACTTGATCCAACGTTCCCAACAATTTTTGCACGTGATGGCCGACTTCATGTGCAATTACGTAGGCATCGGCAAAATCGCCACCCGCACGGAATTGCTGGGTCATTTGCTGGAAGAACGACAAATCGAGATATACTTTTTCATCATTGGGACAATAAAAAGGTCCCGTCGAACTTTGTGCGCCGCCGCATCCCGAAGTCGTGTATTGATTGTAAAGCACGAGGGTAGGAGGGGTGTAGCTACGCCTCATCTGCCGGAAAAGTTCCGTCCAAACATCCTCTGTGTTGGCCAAAACGGCCGAAGCAAATTGTCCTTCGCGGTCGTCTTGCGCCGGAGAGCCGTCATTAGTGTAACCCGAATCGGCAACTTGGTTTCCGCCGTCCATCATTCCGATCAATTGCAAGGGATTTTCTCCCATCACCCAAAATAAGATAATTACTACGATCAATCCCAGTCCGCCGCCGCATCCGCAACCCTTGCCTCCAAATAAGTTGCTTCCTCCGCCAAAACCTCCGAAACCACCTAAGCCTCCTTGGCCGCGCCGGTCTTCTACATTACTGCTTCTTCTTGCATTCTGCCATTCCATAGTGTTATTTTTTAAATTTATTATTTATTAACAAAGATTGCCGGAGAAAAGTTTTCCCATTTGCAAAGGAAATCATTTTTGTTGAAATAAAAAACGGAATATTTAGCTTTTTTGTGATTTTTCGCTTGCATTTTTACAATAATTCCTACTTCTTGGCTGTTTGTCCGATGACCCGGAGTTGCAGCACTTGATAAAAAAGGAGTGAGAATAAAAAAGAGCCGTTTTCGATGGCTCTTTTTTTGTTTTTATGTGGAATTGAAAACAAAATTATGGTAAACTGCAAGAGTCGGCTGTATCTGCAATTATGGAAACCAATTTTCATTTATGGAAAACTGTATGAAATAATATCGTATTGATTTTTAGCTATATAACTGAATAAGGCGTTAATTGAAACTTCGATTAAAGAGAAATATGGAAAACTGTATGATGTAGAATTTGGAAATGCAAACTGCAAATATGGAAAACTGGATGGCAACTTTTATTCATATTTTTTCTTCAGGTCGCTTATAACAGATACAAGCATTTGGTCGCTATTCAAATGTGCATATTTTGAGGCAATTGAATAGGAAGTGCCTCTGCCTTGACCTTCGCTTGTTATGATTTCGTCTTTCAATAACTTGGGCAACAGATTTTTAAGTTGATTACGGGTTAATGAATCAAATAAATCTAGTTCCATATCGCCTATTTTTTTCTTGTTGCCTTGCAGGGATAATAAAATATGCTCAACATCTCCTGCAATATATTGCTCTCCTATTTTGGAGGGTTTGTTGGCAATCCTGAAATAATCGTCGGACAGAATATATTTCAATCCGCTTCTTTCCACATTTTTTATCAATCCCGCCTGTTTCAACTGTTCGATGGTTTCGGAATGAATGTTTATGATGTTCCCGTCTCTTATTTCCGACAGGGCTATTACCTGTTCGGCGCTTAAAATATGATTTGTTCGGTTACGGTATTGCCTGATAAAAACTGCAAAACTTTCGTCTGTGATTTGTGTCCGTATTCTCAATGTTACCTGATAAGGATTTGTCCTCGTATAATCGGGTTTTTGTTTGCCTTCGGCAAGCGTTTCCGAATATATTTTATCTACACCCTGTCCTGAACGTTCAACCAATCCTGTCTTTTCCAGCACATCGGCAATCAGTTTGTTTCGCGGCGTACTGCTGACTGTGAGAATATTGTCAATGGAAACCCCTTTCGGAAAGCCGCCCGGATTGATTATTTCAATCATTTGCGGATATTGTTTTATCACAACATCACTTGTCAGGGTATAATCACGATGTGCATAACTGTTTAATATACTTTCTCTTACAACCTCTCTATTGAAATCATATATGTTATGGACAACCAAACCCGCCTGAATGGGGTGGTTGAGATTTAATGTCGGCTGGTCAATCAAATTCCATGCAGAATCAATTCCCGTAATGAAAGGTTCGGTAATTGTTTGTCGGCGGTCATAATGAATTTGTGTTTCGGTATTTCTATATTCCCAAATTATCCGGCTTTGGGGCAGATA
>JAISKG010000046.1 GCA_031261015.1 Dysgonamonadaceae bacterium
TCGAACCAACCGCTAAGACCTGTTGTGAATTTCTTTCAAAAATTTGTTTCTTTGTCATCGGAATCATCTGGTTCTGAAACTTTTAGGAGGTGCGCCGTTGTTGTGTATTACTTTCTAAAATTTGTATCTTTGACATCGGAAACAACGCGTTGTGAGTATAGTTATGATTATAAGATATTTAGCACAAAGATTAGGATTGAAAAATCTGTTGTTTCCCCAAAAAAATCCTGCTTTATGGTAGGATTTTTTTTGCAATTTATTTTCTAATTTTGGATATGGATACGTGGAAAATGCTTTATTCCGGTATCTATACTTCCAATTTGCAAAGACATAACCCGGAGGGTAAAATATGAATAATCCCGTACAAGCAAAGCGCAGTGCGGGGTAGAACTACTCAAATTAAACGCCCTACGGCGTATAGGTGCATTCATTTGCAGCTTGTTGAAAAACGGAAATGTTATTTGATTTATAGACAAATAGATAGAAGTTCAATATTTCTCTTTATCTTCTATTTTTCAATGAGTTAAAGAGGAGTGCGAAACATGAGTATTTCACTCATAAAATCATTATTTTTGCAATTGTCTGATACTACCCATTTCCGAATTGTATCTGCCGCTGCCGATTCGGCGGTGATTGAAGCTCTGGCTTACAACAAGCCGCAAACAGATTCTGGTTCGGGCTATCCATTCGCCGTTCAACGATAAAGATGCCACTTATCAATTTTATGAATCGGTTTTTTACGCAAACTGCATCTCCAAAGCTCCCACTTTCTTCAGTGTCTTCTCAATTTTCTCCAAAGCATAATCCAATTGCTCAAAGGTATGCGTAGCCATCAACGAAAAACGAATCAGCGTTTCGTTGGAAGGAACCGCCGGCGAAACAACCGGATTGACAAAAATTCCCTGCTTGAATAGTTCGGTCGTTATGTGGAACGTTTTGTCGTTGTCGCGGATATACAATGGAATAATCGGTGTAGCAGTATGACCGATTTCACAGCCCATTTCGCGGAACCCATTCAAAGCATAATGAGTCAAATCCCACAAATGCTCGATGCGTTCAGGTTCGCTGATCATAATATCGAAAGCGGCGCTGGCGGCAGCAGTAGCGGCCGGCGTGTTGCTCGCACTGAAAATATATGAACGCGAATGATGACGCAAGTAATTAATAATCGGTTCGGAAGCAGCTATAAATCCACCGATTGAGGCTAAAGATTTACTGAAAGTTCCCATGATCAAATCCACATCCGGCAAAACGCCGAAATGATCGCATGCGCCTCGTCCCAAATGGCCTAATACGCCCAAACTGTGCGCTTCGTCCACCATCACATTGGCATTGTATTTGCGGGCTAAACGAGTAATTTCCGGAAGGTTGGCAATATCGCCTTCCATGCTGAAAACGCCGTCCACGACAATCAATTTGATTTTATCGGATTCGCATTTTTGCAATTGCCGTTCCAGCGACTCCATATCATTATGCTTGAATTTCAGTTTTTGCGAGAAAGAAAGCCGGTGACCTTCAATAATCGAAGCATGATCGCGTTCGTCCCAAAGGATGTAATCTTCTCGTCCCGTGAGGCAAGAAACTACGCCCAAATTCACTTGAAATCCTGTGGAATAAGTAATTGCATCGTCTTTACCCAGAAATTTAGCGATTTTTTTCTCCAATTCGAGGTGAATATCCAACGTTCCGTTCAGGAAACGGCTGCCGGCCATTCCCGTACCGTATTTTTTGATCGCGGCGATCGCAGCTTCCTTTACTTTGGGGTGATTAGTAAGGCCCAAGTAGGCGTTCGAGCCGAACATCAGCACTTTCCGGCCGTTGATTACCACTTCCGTATCTTGGTCGCTTTCTATTACTCTGAAATAAGGGTAGATACCTGCAGCTTTCACTTGCTGGGGAGCATCGTATTTGCTCATTTTATCAAGAAGAAGATCCATATTAATACAACGAATGTTAAATTATGTTTATTTTACTTTGTATTACTGCCTTTTTTGTTAAAAAAAGAGTGTTCCGAAAAAAGCAGGCTGCAAAGATAGTAAAATAATCGAAACGGACGATTGAATTGAAAAAAAATATATCAAAATGAAAATCGCATCGCTCTAACAAAAATAACCGGATCTGTTTCTGCCATATTGTTAATGGCTAAATCATTTTTTCGGATAAATAACGCGTTGACTCTGATGTTCCGTAAGAATTGTTGTTCAACTAAATTTTTTTCGCTAATTTTGTTCACTTATCATTTTTATTACATTAATAGGTGCAAAATTATAAGGTTTGAAGTGATCTGAAAAAGATTGTCTTTTTTATGTTTTTTTAATCGGTCAATAACGTAAAAATAATATAAATGAGCGACTTACAACAACAAGTACAGCAGCAAACACAACAAAAAACGGCTGTAAAAACACAAAGCGTAACGCAGCAATCGCTGCAATGCCCCAACTGCGGAGCAGTGATTTCAACCGCCGATACGTTTTGCGCCGAATGCGGAATGCGCGTCAATACCAATTCATGTGCTAAATGCGGCACAGAAGTTGATGCGCAAGACGAAATCTGCCTCAAATGCGGAGGCAATTTGCGAGCCGAGCAATGCTCTTTTTGCGGAAGTCAGATTTCGGCTACCGACACCTTTTGCCCCGAATGTGGCAATCCACGAGGCGGCATTATTTGCCCAAATTGCAAAGCGTTGAATTTCAGAAATTTTTGCCGAAAATGCGATACACCATTAAACGCTTTGGCGCAGGAGGCCTTGGAAGAAGCGCGGCGAGACCCGCGCCTGCAAAAAACCATTGAAATAGCGCAGGAACTCGAAAATTTAGAGGAAATTATTCGGCAATTTGAAGAGGAATCGGAAGAAGCCGAAACATTTGAATTGTCGGAAGCAAACAAAAAAATCATTGGGCGGTACAACGATTTGATGGCGTTGATGGGTGGCTTAGAAACGAAAAATGTTTCGCCCGCACCAACCGCGCCACCAACCGCACCAACGCCAAAGAAATTGCGTTTTTCCAATGTTACAATACCTTCCAAAGAAGACG
>JAISKG010000073.1 GCA_031261015.1 Dysgonamonadaceae bacterium
GTTGATCGGACGCGGTTTGCCATCCAAACCCAAGCGTTCCCAATCCCAGAGTTTGAACGTAAAGATATAAGGGGTTGCGGAAATTTCAAGTACCATGCCGTTGGCGCCGGAGCAATGAATAGTGCCGTTGGGAATCAGAAAATGGTCGTGTTTCTTTGCCGGAAACCGGTTGATATATTTATCGGTGTCGAAGACGATACTTCCTTCCTGTGCAAGATTCAAATCACGTATCATTTCATCCGGGGAAATCCCTTTTTTCAATCCCAGATAGACAACCGCATCGTCTTTTGCTTCCAGCATATAATAACTTTCATCCTGCGTGTATTTCATGCCGAATTGATCCTGAATGTATTGCGTAGTCGGATGCACTTGCAAACTCAAATTTCCGCCGTCTATCGTATCTAAGAAATCGAAACGTATGGGAAATTCCTGCCCGAAATGTGATTCTACGGCTTCTCCCAACAATTCTTTTGTTTTGTAAAATACTAAATTAATAGAAGGTATTTCCACAATTTCATTTTGAACTTTGAAAAGCAAACTGTTTTCTTCCGGAACACAGTCGAAACACCACGCATAATTCTTTTGACCGGAGGGCAATCCCAATTTTTCTTTCATCCATTGTCCGCCCCAAGGTCCCGGGTCGAAAAAAGGAACTACTCGGAAAGGCATTTGGGCTGTTTTCTCTAATCCTGCGAGCAAAACAGCTGTTGCTATCATTTTCGGATGGTCTTTTTCGTTGGTGTCCAACCAATAATCGGCTTTCGCGAACAGGTTTTTTTTCTGCTTGTCGCAAATCCGCCAATCAACGAAAAATCCCCTTTTATATTGACTTGCCGTTTCTTCCTTTCGATTGTTTATACCAATATTATCCACTTGATGCAAGCGTTGGCGCAGTTGAATTTCCCAACGAGCCATATCCGCATAAATCAATAAATCGGGATTTTCCACCAACAGGGAGGCTGCATAGCCATAAACGATGACCAACCCTTCGGCTTTTTCCAAGCGGTCTCTCAACGCGCTCACTTTTTCCCAATCCAATAAATCGGCAAAACTTAACCGGGTCATATAACCGAAAATACGGTCGTCGGTTACATCCGGATACGTTTTACTCCGAATAATATCTTCCGAAAGAAATACTTCATTTGTATCTACAAATAATGCGGGTTGCAGCAAATTGAATCCGGCAATCAATTCTTCGTGATATACTCCCTGATAGGTTTCGACCAGAAGGATAAACTTCTTATTATCCAATTGATTATACTTTTTATTGATTGCATCTACAATGTTATTCCACCCTTTATAAACAGTTCCTTCAACAGGAATAAAGGGGAGTTTATCGTAATTAATTTCTTTAATGTTCATACATATTAAAATTTTAGTGCAAAGTAAGAACATTTTTTTTACATATACAACACTTTAAAAATAAAAATTAAGAAATCTGCAATGCTTCCAATTTCAATAACTCGTCACGATACTGTGCTGCCTCTAAGAAATCCAATTTTTTGGAGGCTTCCATCATTAATTTCTTCGTGCGTTCGATGGTTTTTTGCAATTGTTGCGGGGTCATAGATTGTACGACCGAGTCGGCAGCGATACGCATAATATGTTACGGCTCAATATAGGGTTTCGGCTCAGCGGAATTGTTGTTCAATGCCGAAACAGTGGTTTTGCGAATTTGCGTAGGAGTGATGTTATGTTCTTGATTATAAAGCAATTGTTTTTCTCTGCGACGAGTGGTTTCGTCTATCGTTTTGCGCATACTGTCCGTGATTTTATCGGCATAAAAGATGACTTTTCCGTTGATATTACGCGCGGCACGTCCCGCAGTTTGTGTCAGCGAACGATGCGAACGCAAAAAGCCTTCTTTGTCGGCATCTAAAATGGCGACCAACGACACTTCGGGCAAATCCAATCCTTCGCGCAACAGGTTTACACCTATCAACACGTCAAAAATCCCTTGTCGCAGTTTTTCCATAATGTCAATGCGTTCTAAGGTTTCCACATCGGAGTGGATATACGCTGTTTTTATACCCGAACGGGTAAAATAAGAATTTAATTCTTCCGCCATCCGCTTGGTCAAAGTCGTGACCAAGGTACGTTCGTCTTTTTCGGTGCGCACTTGTATTTCTTCCATCAAATCATCTCTCTGATTGAGGCTCGGACGAACTTCAATTATCGGGTCTAACAATCCGGTTGGACGAACAACTTGTTCTGTAACAACACCTTCCGTCATTTGCAATTCAAAATCGGCAGGCGTGGCACTGATAAATATTTTTTGCGGTGTTACCGATTCAAATTCATCGAAAGTCAGCGGACGATTGTCTATCGCTGCCGGCAAACGAAATCCATATTCCACCAAATTGAGTTTGCGCGAACGGTCACCGCCGTACATCGCGCGAATCTGCGGAACGGTCACGTGACTTTCGTCTATGACCGTCAAAAAATCTTTCGGAAAATAATCTATCAAACAATAGGGACGGCTACCCGACTTACGAGCATCAAAATAACGTGAATAATTTTCGATACCGGAACAATAACCCAACTCGCGTATCATTTCCAAATCGTAAGTCACTCGTTCATATAATCGCTTGGCTTCAAAAAATTTACCTTCGGAA
Source organism: Dysgonamonadaceae bacterium (assembly GCA_031261015.1). Taxonomy (GTDB): domain Bacteria; phylum Bacteroidota; class Bacteroidia; order Bacteroidales; family Azobacteroidaceae; genus Azobacteroides. Next base: position 2,616 of record JAISKG010000073.1, read on the forward strand.
TTGAAATACTGCACGCGCTCGCCCAAATCCAAATCAATTTCTTGCACGGAAGCGTTGATGCGTTCCTGCGTGGTCACAAAAATATTTGCCGGATAAATCGCATAT
>JAISKG010000261.1 GCA_031261015.1 Dysgonamonadaceae bacterium
CGACGCGCGCAAAGGCATCCAAATGTTCAGCAATCCGAAAATACACGTTCCGGTCTTGGGATTAGTCGAAAATATGGCTTATTTTGCTCCGGCCGAATTTCCTGATAACCGCTACTATATCTTCGGAAAAGACGGTGGGAAACGATTAGCCGAAGAACTGAAACTTCCGCTTTTGGGCGAAATTCCCTTGGTTGCCGGTATTTGCGATGCCGGCGACCAAGGAAAACCCGTCGCCCTGAACGAATCCAGCGTGACGGGTCTTGCCTTTCATCGCTTGGCGCAACAAGTAATTGCGCGTGTCGATGACTTCAAAAAATGATCGTCCTATCTGAATAATTTCTTTTTGATTTGCTTCAGTATGAAGCTTGTTATAAAGCCTTTAGGTCCTTTTATGAAAAGCGGGATCATATCTAAAGCTCCTTCGGCTAAACCCGACAACGAAAATCCGGTTTTGTCGGGCAGGCGTTTTTTCCTCGTTTCCCGGCTGAACAAACGTTGAACTCCCGGCGGCATTTTTTCTAAAATCGCATTGGAAGCCGAATTACCGGCCAAGGGTACAAAGTTGTGCTGCAAGTATTTCAAGTTGATTTCCAGCACTTCTTCCAGCTCGCCGGCCTGCTTTTGCAAATGCGCTTTTTGCCTTTGCAAACTTTCTAAGGGTGTTAATTGTTTGGCGCTCATAGCAATTCTTTCAAAAAGGTATTTTGCAAACTCGTAATAATGGATTTACGCGCCAACAGGATGATCAGTAACAGAACAAGATAGATCAATGCGACAATAGCAAATCCGGCGGCATAATTGTGCAAACTCTGTCCGATCAGGAAACCCAAAGCAAGAAATAGAAACAGAAATGCAAAAAACACTAAGTTGACGACTATCAATCCGTAAGTAAGAAACGAACCGACCTTGGAAGTTTTTTCAAACGTATCCAATTTCAGAATAGCCAGCTTGGTGTTGATCAATTCCGTTACATCCTCTTTGAGCACAGACAAAAGCGTTCCCAAATTGTATTCTCTTTCCATAATTTATTAGAATACAGGGTGTTCTTTGACTTTAGAAATGGTTTCCTGAGCTACTTTTGTTACTTTTTCAGTCGCTTTTTCCAATTGTTCCATACTGTCGTCAACGGCTTTACCGATGGCTTTTTTTGCTTTTTTCACGGTGGCGTTGAGTTCGTCGGCCATTTCTTGTTTGTCTTCGTCGCTGGAAGCGAAATACAGAGCGGCGGCGGCTCCGACTAATGCGCCGAGTCCCAATCCGATAAATAATTTGGAATGTTTCATGTCAAATTTTTTTAATCAGTGAATATTATTATGTATTAAACGTTTTTTGAGGTGATTAAGTTTATAAAGGCTCAATTTTTTTTTCCGTTTACAATAGTCTTTGCGAGCAAAACGAAGCAATCCGGGAAATTTTTATGCATTTATGTGTAATTGGAAGATTTTATCTAACTTTGCCGCAGATACGAAAATAATCAATCCTTTTTATGAAAAATATGGTTTCCCAGCAAATATTTAGATTGTATAAAGAATTTGTGAGTGGTGGTAGAATCGAAATTATGGAAGGATATTCTAAAAAATCCGATCATAAAGATTTATACGAAGAAATATTTACAACAGAGCCGTATTGGAAAAGCAAATGATCAACGAACTCTGGATCTACGAAAAAGGGAAAGTTTATTTATTATATAAAAAACAGTAGGAAGTTCGCTTCCTACTGCTGGTGGCCGAGCCGTAGCACTGCCGCATGTTTATCATATCTTTTGATATCCGTTACAAAAATACGGATAATTTTCCAAATCGACAAAAAATATTTGTAAAGGAATGGTTTAACAATGTAAATTTGATTGGAAATCTATGCCTAATTATCCCTCGCAAACCGTTCCAAATCCACTCCCCGCTTTTTCTGCTTCTTCGCCAAACAAACATCGCAATGCCCGCAATCGGCCGCATTTTTTTCTCCGAAATAATTCAGCAACAATCGACTGCGGCAAGTTGTTTCCGAACTTCCATAATAAACGACTTGCTCGATGCGATGCTTCAGCCGTTTTTTGCGTTCTTCGTAAACTTCGGAAGGAATCCGCAAATTGCCGGCTTCTTCGCGGTCTTGTACGTAATAAATGACCGGCACTTTTTTCGCCGGAACATAATGAATAATATGGTGCGCCGACAACAATTTCAAGCCTTCATATACTTCGTGCGCCGTCAGTCCGGTGCGTTGCGCAAGCAAAGTTTCGTTGATATAAATGTAATCGCTGAACAAACCGGTATAGGAGCGCAGCGTTACTTGCAACAAATTTTCGATTTCGGGACTGAATCCGGAACTTTTGTACAAATCGTCGCGCTGCGTGGTAAACAGGAGTTTCGATTGCCTGTCAGTATCTTCGATGTATTCGATATATCCCGATAAATCAAGAATTTTCAGGGCGTGATGAACTTGGGTCATATTGTATTTAAAGACCGAACAAAATTGCTCAATCACAAAATTATGTCCCGTTTCGATACCCATATTCATCCCGATTTCAAAGAAATAAGCCAATTTTTCGTAAACGTCGCGAATCAATTCTTTATCGGGAAATGTATCCGGAATTCGTTTTTTCAATGTTGCCTGATCGCGTGACGAATAAAGCGCTACGGCATAAGCCTTTTGCTCGTCGCGCCCGGCGCGCCCGGCTTCCTGAAAATATTCTTCGAGCGAGCTGGGCAATTCAAAGTGAAGCACAAGACGCACGTCAGGTTTGTCGATACCCATGCCGAAAGCGTTGGTACAAACGATGACCCTGCATTTCCCTGATTTCCAGCTATTTTGCTTGCGGATTTTTTCGTCGGAAGTCAACCCTGCGTGGAAAAAATCGGCGTCAATTCCCGATCGTTGCAATTCGACGGCAATGTCTTTGGTGCGTTTCCGGCTGCGCACATAAACAATCGCCGATCCGGGAACTTTATTGAGTATCCGGATGATTTCAAACAATTTATCATCGGTTCGACGAAGGATATAAGCAATATTTTTCCGCTCAAAACTTTTTTGAAACACATTTTTTGTCCGGAAATGCAATTTTTCCTGAATATCATCGATGACTTCCGGCGTGGCAGTAGCAGTTAAAGCCAGCACGGGAACATTCGGGAGATGCTCGCGTAAATCCGCAATACTGAGGTAAGAAGGTCGAAAATCATAACCCCATTGCGAGATACAATGCGATTCGTCCACCGCAATCAGGCAAACATTTAAATGAATCAATTTGCATAAAAACAATTCCGTTTTCAAACGTTCGGGCGAAACATAGAGAAATTTGTAATTGCCGTAAATACAATTCTCTAAGGCGATTACGATTTCCTCGCGGCTCATTCCCGAATGAACGGCCGTCGCTTTGATTCCCCGCCGGCGCAGATTATCGACCTGATCTTTCATCAGTGCGATGAGCGGCGTTACGACAATGCAAATTCCGTCCATCAAAAGCGTTGGAACTTGGAAAGTCAAGGATTTGCCACCGCCGGTCGGCATCAGTCCCAACGTATCCTTGCCTTCGTAAACCGAAGTGATAATTTCTTCCTGTAAGGAACGAAAAGAATCGTAACCCCAGTACTGTTTCAGGATTTGGCGGAACCGGCTCATCAGCGGAAGAAAATTATTCTTTGATCCGTATGTCTTTGATTAATAATTGAATATTGGTCGATCCGTTGTAAGTGTTTTCTTCCAAAGTATAACAAACATCAAACGGTTTTCCCGATGTAATGTGATCGAAATGGCGGTGCATTCCGAAGGCAATTCCTTGAATGACCTGATCGGACGAATCGTCGATCAATTCCAATTTGATGTGCTCCGATTCTTTGCCGACCAATTTGCTGGTTCCGGAATCACGCACATTTAACGAGCAAAAAACCGGTTTGGAATTATCTGGTCCGAACGGACTCATTTTCTTCAAGTCACTGATAAGCGCATTGTTAATCTCCTTGAATTTCAACGCCATATCAATATCCAAGGTTTGTGTCATTTGTTCTTCGATCATGTGCTCGTCGGCAAAATCCTCTAATCGCAGCTTGAAGGATTCCAAGTTTTTTTCCAATAAAGTCACGCCGGCCGCAAAAGTATGTCCGCCGAAATTTTCCAGTAAATCTTTGCTCGATTCGATGGCGCTGTAAATATCAAATCCGGTGACGGAGCGCGCCGAACCGGAAATAAAACCATTGGATTCGGTCAGTACGATTGCCGGCTTGTAATATTTTTCGGTAATGCGCGAAGCTACGATTCCAATCACGCCTTTGTGCCATTCGCGGTTGAATACCACGATGATACGTCCTTGCAGAAGGGCAGGATTGGCTTCGATAATGGCGTAAGCTTCTTCGGTGATTTGTTTGTCGAGTTCGCGCCGGTCGTCGTTGTACTGGTCGATGTTCTCACTTTTTGATTTAGCCGATGCAATGTCTTTTGATATAAGCAGATCGACGGCTTCTTTCCCGTTCATCATCCGTCCCGAAGCGTTGATGCGCGGCCCGATTTTGAACACAATATCGCTGATCGTAATTTCTTTTCCCGATAGTCCGCCGACGTCGATAATTCCTTTCAAGCCTTTGCTGGGATTATGGTTCAGCTGTTTCAACCCGAAAGTCGCCATGATCCGGTTCTCGCCGGTAATCGGCACGATATCCGAAGCGATACTTACGGCAACCAAATCCAGCAAGTTGCGCAATCGCGAAAACTCCAAACCGTTGCTGGCTGCAAAAGCTTGCATGAATTTAAATCCCACGCCGCAACCCGAAAGATGTTCGTAAGGATAACGCGAATTCTGCCGTTTGGCGTCCAGAATGGCAACCGCGTCCGGCAATGTTTCCGCCGGTAAATGGTGATCGCAAATAATAAAATCAATGCCCAACGATTTGGCGTAAGCGATTTTTTCGATGGCTTTAATTCCGCAATCCAGAGCAATAATCAAGGTCACGCCGGTTTCTTTGGCGTATTCGATGCCGCGAGTGGAAATCCCATAACCTTCGTCGTAGCGGTCGGGAATGTAGTAATCCAGGTTGGATTTCCAACTGTTCTGTTCCAAAAATTTATAAACTAATGTGACGGCCGTTGTACCGTCCACGTCATAATCCCCGTAGATCATGATTCGTTCTTTGTTTCCTAAGGCGCGGTTGAGGCGTTCGACTGCCTTATCCATATCGGGAAAAAGGAAAGGATCGTGTAAATCTCTTAGACTGGGATTCAAAAACTGTCGGGCTTCCTCCTCTGTAGTAATTCCCCGTTGCACCATGAGCAGGCACGCGGCGGGACTGATTCCGAAAGTTTCCGAAAGTTCCTGCTGTCTAAGTATCTGTTCGTTTGTAGGGGATTGATAATTCCATTTGCTTGTCATTTATATTGTTTTTTTATTTATTTTTCTCGCGAAAAGTCGATTCAGAAAGGATCTTCCGAGCCTGTGTGTATGAATCAATCCGCAAAAATAAGCATTTATGATGAGATTTTTCGTTTTTCGTCGAAAAAACTTAACGGCAAAGTAAAAAGTTGTTGGTTCAGCGAATGCTACCAAAAATTAATTTTGCAAAATCAAATAATCCTCGTACCTTTGTGCCCTAATAGGCAAAAAACTAAAACAAATCAGGATGAATCTCGGAGAAACTTTAACAAAAAATCACGTAAAATTTCCGGCTAAAAGTTTGGAGATTAGTGGAATTATGTTAGAGAGAGAGAGAGAGAGAGAGAGAGAGATTCGCAGGTCTATTTAACCAATTTTCACAATTATTGTTTCGCGCGCGCGTGCGCGAATATAAAGGATTCCTATTTAAAAAGAGATACAGGCTTGCTCCAAAATTATTTGGGGCAGGCCTTTTTTGCGTTTCGGGGTACACAGACACCACACATCATCCGGAACTCCGTAGGAGTTCAACCCCCTACGGGGTTGGCGGAAGGGCGTGGCATTGTCCTAAACCCCGCGCTGCGCTCCGCTTGCACGGGGCTACCTATCTTATGCGCCTCCGGCGCACTCGCGTCATCCCCTTATCTCCTAAGACTTAAAGTCTTAAAGACTATAAGACTTAAAAACAATCACAATAATAA
>JAISKG010000262.1 GCA_031261015.1 Dysgonamonadaceae bacterium
TGCCCAAAGCGCCGGCTGGAAGCCGGCTTTTAGAACGACGGAAGCTCCGCTTCTGCCGAACTTAAGCCATTCATTATTTGTACGTTACGCTCATCAAAGGATTTTTTACAGTTGCCGATTTTGATAGTTCTGAACTACTTTAATCCTCTGATTGAATTGGCAATTGCCTCAAAATCCTCTTTTGAAGATTTGTATTTCGATGCTGTTGTCCACGACAGAATTTGCGCAAAATAGTGTTCGCCATCTACATAAGTAGCTATCATACAAATATTTACATGGTCAATACTTCCCTTAAATTCATATTGTTTCGCCGGTTGTCCATCGATAATGATGTCGCTTGCTTCCGATATGGTAGGGGTTTCCCATGACTCTAAATAATCACCTTTCACTTTTTCCAGCCATTCTTCGAAGGTATAGTCTATATCTTCTTTATTCTCGGTCAACACAACCACATATTGCACCCCGAATTTCTTTTGCGCCTGAATATCGGCTTCGTCATTGAGATCGTAATCCGTTATTTGCTCCCAGCCGGAAGGAATTGTGATTGAGAAAAGATCATCTTCTGAATAAATAGTTTGTCCCACGTTCCCGTTTTGCGCCTCTTTTTTCCTATTGAATGAGCAACCAGTCAACAAAATAATTCCTAAAGTGAAGAGGACAACACTGTAAATTTTATGTTTTGCCATTTGAAAATTGATTAAATGAAAATGTTGTTTATTCTGTGACAAAAATAGTTGTTTTTCTTTAATGGACAAATTGTAACAGTCATTTTAGCTAATTATTAACCACAGAAATTATAAAAACTCAAATTCCTAACGAAGCATAATAATTATAATCCTTCACTACTGTTTCCAAAAACAAGCGGTCGCCGGCATCGGATTTCACGTGGAGGATAGCTTTTACTTTGATTGCTATTTCGTGCAGCGAGTCGTTAACGGACGCCTTCCTTTTCGGCTCAGTCAACAAATTAGTAATGAACGAAACCTGCCCATCTGTCAATAGGCCGGCATCCTTGAAAGTCGGTTCGTAATCGTCGGAAAATTCGTAGAAGCTTTCATCCAATCCGAATGTCAATCCGGCGTTGCTTTTGATCACAACCGTTCCTGCCGCCAAATCGCCCAAGCGTTGATGAAGAGCGGTAAAAACAATAAATAAAATCCCTACGCCACCCCAAAACAGCATATCAACAGGCATTAAGACCCAGCGCAAAAAATACGAGCCGATACTGGAAATGGAACCGTCGGCATTCGTCACTTTAATTTTAAGGAGCATCTTGCCCCAAGTTTGCCCGCCGGTCATCGACTCCAAAATAAAATGATAACCCAGTACGGGCAACAGTAAAATACCTAACAAGGTATATTTTACCGTATCGATCATCTCTATTTCCCCTGTATCAACCAAGGCAAATAAAATATAACACACTATGAAAATATACAACCCTTTAATGATCCAATCCAACAACTCGGCGGCTATCCGGGCTATCAGCGAAGCCGGCTCGTATTTGATCATTACGTGCTGGCCGGTGATAATATCTATTGATTCCATGTGCACAAAGTTAGTGGAAATATTAAAAAAATGAAAAAGATTACCTACTTTTGTGCTCTTTATTCAACAGAATGTCGATGAAAGAAGTCGTATTTATCCGTCTAAACCGGGGAAAATGGAAACGTTACGAAGATTGCCTGAAAAATATCTCGCGGCAATCTCCCGACGCTTTAGCCGATATTTACATCGACGTGACCAACGATCTGTCGTTTGCGCAATCGCATTATCCGCGTTCGCGGCTTCTTATTTATCTGAACGGATTGTCGTCGCAACTGCACCAGTTCATCCACCGGAAGAAAAAGGAAAAGGCCTCGCGCATCGTCACTTATTGGACACAAGAAGTGCCGGCGGTGATGTATGAAGCGCGCAGGGAATTGTTGTATTCTTTCCTGATCTTCGTTGTGAGCATACTGATCGGCGTTCTTTCTTCGGCCAACGATCCCGATTTCGACCGCTTGGTTTTGGGCGACCGCTACGTAAACATGACTTTGGAGAATATCGCCGCCGGCGATCCGATGGGCGTTTATAAATCTGAAGACGGGAGCTTGATGTTTTGGGGAATCACCATTAATAATATATGGGTATCGTTTTCGATCTTTGCCTACGGAGTATTTACTTCCATCGGCAGCGCTTATATTTTAATTCAAAACGGTGTGATGCTCGGTTGTTTCCAATATTTCTTTTACGAGCGCGGACTGCTGTTCGATTCGTTCTTGGCGATTTGGATTCACGGAACGCTGGAAATATCGGCGATTATCGTGGCGGGCGCGGCCGGAATCACGATGGGCAACGGCTGGCTGTTTCCCGGAACTTACACGCGCATAGCTTCTTTCCGGCGAAGCGCGAAACGCGGAGTAAAAATTGTCGCCGGAACGATTCCTATTTTCATCGTCGCCGGATTTTTGGAATCGTTTGTGACGCGGCACACCGAATTGCCGACTTTTATTCGCCTGTCGATCATCTTATTGTCTCTGGCGTTTGTCATTTTTTATTATGTGATTTATCCTCGAAGAATAGTAAATAAACACGAAATAAAATTTTTAAAATATGAACTACGAGAAAACAATTGAATTTTACAAGAACCGCAGCTTCAGCGAACGGCTTTCTGCGGCCACCGACTTTATCAAGCAAACTTGGAAAGTGTTATTGAAAAACGTGTTGATCATCGGCCTTCCTTTGGCCTTGATTATGGGTTATGCCTTGCAGTCGTACATGAGCGCCCTCTTGAGTGTTCAACAAGGAGATGTCAGTGAATTGCTTAGTGGTTTCGCCGGCGGATTTGCCTTGTTAATCGTAGCGGTTTGCATCATCTCTCTGATTTTGCCGGCCATCACCGGAGCTATTCTGATTCAATATGATAAAGGTGAATTAACGGAAGAAACCGGTTGGAGAGATTTGCAAAAAAATATCTTTCGATTGGCTGGTAAAACATTCAAGATCGGTATCTTACTGACTCTTTTATTGATTCTGATCTGCGGATTGGTCGGCGGATTGATCTTCGCGGCGGGAGGTCAGGACAATGTTGCACTCATCGTTTTGTTAGTCTTGCTTTTGGTGGGCGGACTTGTCGCTTTGGCGCCTTCTCTTTCCATTATCTATTTTCCGGCTTATTATGAAGGTTTAAGCTCTTGGGCATCCATTCGGAAAGCGATTCCGCTGGGATTTAAAAACTGGGGTTACCTTTTTGTAGCCATTATTATAATTGGTATCATTAGCGGCATTATATCCAACTTCCTGGGAGTTCCGAATCAATTCTACTCAACTACACATCCGGGAGAATTTACCATCGTCGGATTTTTCTTAGCGACTTTGGCCGGCGTAGGTTCCGTATTAGTTACGCCTCTGCAAGTGATCTTCATGTCCTTCCAATATTTCGCCATTGTGGAAAGAAACGAAGGCAACTCGCTGCAATCTCAAGTGGATGAATTTGAAAACATGTGAAAAAAGTTTTTTACATACTGATCATTTTATTCCTTTTTTTCGGAGGAACCGGTTCGGTATCGGGACAAGATTCCATCATGGTGTCGTATCCCCCGAACGATCTCCGGATCGCCGAGCCGGTAACTTTCGATACGGATGTTTACCGGCAGTTTAAGAAAGACAAACTTTACAATTACTACGTCGTACAAGAAGATAAGCCATCGCTCGTTTCCCGCTTGTTAACGGCCTTGTTTCTCTGGATTATTCGTCATCTGGATGCAGATATTACGCGGAAACAATTTGATACGGCTGTCTGGGTCATCGGTATTGTCTTGATCCTCGCGGTCGTCGCAATCCTGTACTGGAAAAAACCGGCGCTTTTCTATTTCATCAAGAAACGCCGCCTGAATTATTCGGTGGAAGAAGACGATATTTACGGAACCGATTTTGACCGGTCGATCTGCGAAGCCGTCGAAAAACACCAATATTCCGACGCCATCCGGTGGATGTATTTAAAAGTTTTAAAAGCCTTGCACGAGAAAGAATTAATCTCGTACGACGCCAACAAAACCGTAAACGAATACGTCTATGAAATCAAAAATGTGGAACTAAGGAAATTATTCAAAACCGCTTCATTGCAATTTGTTTATTACCGTTACGGCAACAGCGAAGCCGACGAGGCGCGTTGGAACGACTTTCAATCTTCGTCCGAAACAATCTTAAACCGCATCCGATGAAAAAGTACATTCCTTATATGCTCTTTCTCGTAACGCTGTTTGCGGTAATGTATTGGCTCAACAGCAGCCGTCCGGTCAAATACCAATGGGAGCCGACTTATAAAACGAGCGACCGGCAGCCTTACGGAGATTACGTCTTGGATAAACTATTAAAAGCTTCGTGGCAAGAAGGATATGAGCACAGTTACGAAGGAATCTTGGATTTGGCATGGGAAGAGACGATCGACAATTATAACTTGCTGATTATCGCCGATAATTTCGATACCGAAGAAGAGGAAGCCGATTCTTTATTCCGTTTCATTGAGCGAGGTGGAAATGCGCTCATCATAGCAAATTACTGGTGGGATATGGAAGATAGCTTGCAATTTCATACGACGACCGATTATTCCGGTTCGCTGCAATCCATCGTTAATCTCGATCCGAAGGAAGCGTTGGATTCGTTGCGTTTGTGCGCGCGCGGAACCTCCCGCGAAATTTACGCTTTCCCGAAAGCAATTTGCAATCAATATTTTACTTTTAATGATAATTCGACGCCAAAGATTCCAGCCTCCATTTTCCGTTTATCCGAAACGATGGATGACCGCATCATTAGCCTACGAGTCAAAATAGGCAAAGGTAATCTGATTCTCTCGTGCAATCCGTTATTATATACTAATTATGGCGTTTTGAACGAAGCCAATCAAAACTATATTTTGCAACATTTGGCTTACCTGAAAGGAAGGCCTTTGCTGCGAACGGAATATTATCAAGTAGGTTCACAAGGAGGCGCCGAAAATCAGTCGATCTTCCGTTATATATTGAGCGAGCCGCCTTTGCGCTGGGCGTTTTACCTGACTTTGTTAAGCGTCGCGCTGTTTATGATTTTCACGGCGAAGCGCAAGCAAAAACCGATTCCGGTGATCCGACCGCCGGTCAATAATATGGTCGCTTTTGTCCGTTCGATTGCCGGATTGTATTTGCAACGCAACAACAATACCGACGTGATCCGGAAAAAATACATTTATTGGTCCGACGAACTGAAACGAAAATACGGCGTGGACGTAATCAACGAAAAACACGACAAACATTTAATCGCGCGCTTGGCTTCCAAAACCCGGAAAACCGAGGAAGAAATCCGGCGGGTTCTTGCAGAATTAGACGCCATTCACGATGACACGGAAGTAAGCGATGAAGAAATGATCGAATTAATCACAAAAATGAACGAAATACAATGAACGAATTTGAAAATAGACTGGATTTGTCCGCATTTTCCGCCAAGGTGGAACAGTTGAAAGCGGAAATCGCAACGGTGGTCGTCGGTCAGGAAGCAGCCGTAGATTTGTTGCTGACCGCCTTGTTGGCCAACGGGCACGTATTGATCGAAGGAGTGCCGGGCGTGGCTAAAACTCTGTTAGCCAAGTTGACGGCCAAACTCATCGACGCACAATATTCGCGCGTGCAGTTTACGCCCGACCTGATGCCGTCGGACGTTTTGGGAACTTCGGTTTTCAACGTGAAAAACAGCGAATTTGAGTTTCACAAAGGCCCAATCTTTGCGGAAATCGTATTGATCGACGAAATCAACCGGGCGCCGGCCAAAACGCAAGCCGCCCTGTTTGAAGTGATGGAAGAGCGCCAAGTAACGATGGACGGTTTTACCCGCCCGATGAGCGATCCTTATTTAGTGATCGCTACACAAAATCCTGTTGAGCAGGAAGGTACGTATCGTTTGCCGGAAGCGCAATTAGACCGTTTCCTGATGAAAATCCAGATCGGCTATCCTTCGGCAGCCGAAGAACTGGAAATTTTAAAACGGCATAATGAAAATCTGGCGCTCACGCAATTGCAAACGATTAAACCGATTTTGACGAAAAAAGAAATCCT
>JAISKG010000015.1 GCA_031261015.1 Dysgonamonadaceae bacterium
GGTCTTTGGTTTTTATGGGCGCAAGGAGCCAAACGTTGTCACGACCGCGACAGGACAGGTTGGTATCAAATGATTCCGTTCTATTTTTTGTGGCTGATTTTTGCCGACGGCGAATATGGCGAAAACGATTACGGCCCCAATCCCAAAGGTTTAGGAAATTATGAGGAAGACATCAACGAGTTATTCCCCGATAATCCGTAATTTTTCCGAATGATCAGAGCGACAGGTAAATATATCGTAATCGGCTTTCTGTTAATAATTTATATTAATAGAGGGCTTTTCGTCGTTCCTACCGAAACGAGCAATGATCTGAGTGAAATCAATAGCGTGATCGAATTTCTGGTAGAAAAGGCGACCGGACAATCCAATAATACCGACGAAGATGGCGATTCACAAGAAACCTGTAATTCTGTGAAAATCATTCAACCTTATGTTTCAGAGCAATTTGCTCAATCATTAGACTTGGGAAATCAATTTCCGCAACAAACAACCAAAGTCTTTTTCTCAACCAACGAAAATATCCCTCAATTACCTGTTCTTGGGCAGATTGATCACCCTCCGCAAGAATTGAAAATGGAAAGTTGAAAATTATTTTTCATTTTCAACTGTTTTCCTTATTATTTCCATTCTTAATTTTCAACTATCAATTTATTAAAACAATGAAAATCAATCAAGTAATGTATCTTTGCATTACTGTGTTGGTGTTATATACGCACAACATTTTTGCACAAGATACACTTAAAATTAACATTACTCAAGCCGAAAAGCAGTTCTTGGATCGAAACTTGCAACTCTTGGCGGAACGCTACAACATCGACGCAGCACAAGCTAATTTATTGCAAGCCAAACTTTTTCAAAATCCTACCTTTTCAGCAGGCTTAAATATTTACAATCCCGATAACCACCGCTGGTTCGATACCGGTAAAAATTCGGGACAATATGTCTTTGCCGTCGAGCAGCTGATTCGTTTGGGCGGCAAGCGGAACAAGGAAATTGCGCTGGCCAAAATGGATGTGCAATTATCTGAAAATCAGTTTTATGATTTACTGCGAACCTTGCGGTTTTCACTAAACAGCGCTTTCTACGAAGCCTATTTCACTTATCGCTCGCTTCGGGCATTCGATACGCAGATTGTTTTGCTTGAAGAACTTCAAAACAATTATAAAGAACTGAAAAACAGAGGGATTGTTTCGCTGAACGAATTGGTGCGGATTCAATCATTGCTCTATGGTTTACGTTCCGATAAACTGGAATTGCAGGCGACATTCAACGACTTACAAGCGGAATTGCAATTGCTTTTGCAAGACAACTACACCGTTTTTATTCCTGAAGTGACGGACAATGATTTCGTTTTCCGCAATCCCGCCGATCTGCCAATCGCTCAACTGCTGAACGATGCCCTCGAAAACCGCATCGACTTGAAAACGGCCAAAGATGAACTGACTTATCAGCAAAAAAAAGTATTGCTCGAAAAGGTGAATGCCATTCCCGACCTCACCATTGGAGCGGATTTCGACAAGCGGAGCGGCGTATTCGATAATCAGTTTTCACTGAACTTGTCGTTTGACTTGCCGTTTTTCAACCGCAACAAAGGCAACATCCGGGCAGCTAAAGCGCTGGTACAGCACAAGCAACTGCTTGTGAATCGCAAACAAACGGAAGTAGAAAACGAAGTACTGAAAGTGTATGCCAATGCGCTGGAAGCCGATAAAACGAGCCGCTCCATCGACGCCGATTTTGAGCAAAACCTGCAATCGCTTTTGCAGAGCATTACCGACAATTTCCGCAAGAAGAATATCAGCATGCTCGAATTTACCGATTTTTACGAATCGTATCGCGATAATATCATAAAAATCAATCAAATACAAAATAAAAAGGCGCAAACGATGCAGGAACTTCGGTTTGTGGTGGGAAGGAACTTGGAATTGAAAATTGAAAATTAAAAATTAAAAGTTGAAAATGAATAGATATAAATATATGAAAAGTAATATAATAATTTTTATGATAGCTGCAAGTTTACTGTTTGCAGGTGTGTCATGTAAAAACAGCAAAAATGATGCGGCGAGTGGAAATGTTGCGCGCAACATCTTTACGGAAGATTTGCAAAAAACCGTTGTTCATGCCGAGGAAATCAACCGGCCGTTGAAACTCAACGGTAGAATTGTGCCTGACGAAGCCAAGCAAGCCAGCGTTTACGCGCTTGTGAGCGGACGCATAGGGCAAGTCAACGTAGAATTGGGCGACTATGTCCGCAAAGGTCAAACTATTGCAGCGCTGAAAAGTGCGGAAGTGGCAGGCGTGAACAACGACCTGACATTGGCCCGGCAAAATCTCGAAATTGCCCGCAAAAATCGCGATACATACAAAGAATTGTATGAAAGCGATTTGGTTTCCGAGCGCGAATACATCACCACTAAAGCCGAATACGAAAAAGCCTTGTCGGAATTGCAGAAAGCCGAAAATGTGTCGGCGATTACCGGCGGCGAAAATTCGCTCTACACGCTTGTTTCGCCCATCAACGGCTACATTATCGCCAAAAATATCACCAGCAATTCCGAAGTGCGCGCCGATATGGCGGAGCCGCTTTTTGCAATCGCTGACCTGTCGGTCGTTTGGATCTTGGCAGATGTTTTCGAGGTGGACATCGACCGCATCCGGCTCGGACAAACGGTTGATGTACAAACGCTTTCCAATTCCGGTAAGACTTACGCCGGAAAAATCGACAAGATTTATAACGTCCTCGATCCCGAAACGCGCACGATGAAAGCCCGCGTGTCGCTCGCTAATTCCAACAACGAATTGAAGGCCGGCATGTTTGTTTCCGTCAAGGTAGAAGCCAAAGACCGGGAACGTGCGGCGGCCGTACCGTCGTCGGCTTTGGTTTTTGAGAATAATAAAATGTATGTGATTGTGCTTGGGAAAAATAATCAACCCGAAATTCGCCCTATCAAGGAAATTTTCCGTAGCGGCGAAAAATGTTACGTCGAAGGAGTTTCCGACGGTGAAACGGTGATCACCAGCGGACAAGTATTTCTGTTTGAAGAATTAAATGCACAATGACTATGGAAAAGTTCATCAAAAATATTATCGCATTTTCGCTAAAAAATAAGGTTTTTATTCTTTTGGCGACTTTGGCTCTGGTAGTTTGGGGCGTTATTGCGTTCAAAAACATTCCGATAGAGGCCTTTCCCGATGTGACCAACACGCAGATTACGATTATCACGCAATGGCCGGGTCGTGGCGCGGAAGAAGTTGAAAAATTCGTCAGCATTCCGATCGAAATTGCCATGAATCCCGTGCAAAAGAAAACTTCGGTGCGTTCGACCACGGTTTTCGGCTTATCGGTAGTGAAAATCATTTTTGAAGATGGCGTGGACGATGCCTTTGCCCGCCAGCAAGTCAATAATATGCTGCGCGACGTGGAGTTACCCGAAGGCGCCGATCCTGATGTGCAACCGCCGACGGGACCGACGGGCGAGATTTTCCGCTATACGCTTTCGGGTAAATCGCAAACGGTGATGGAACTCAAAACTATTCAGGATTGGGTAATTGAGCGGAATTTGCTCGGTGTGGCGGGCGTGGCCGACGTAGTGAGTTTCGGAGGCGAAGTGAAAACCTACGAAATTATCGTCAATCCCATTTTGCTGGCCAGTTTCGGCATTACGCCGCTCGATGTATATGACGCTGTGGCGAAGAGCAATATCAATGTGGGCGGCGACGTAATCGTTGATCATGCGCAGGCGTTTGTGGTGCGCGGCATCGGCTTGCTCAACGACAAAGAGGAAATCGGCAACATTATTATCAAAAATACCAATGGCACGCCTGTTTTGGTGAAAGACATTGCTGCAGTGGATATTATGCCGCTTCCGCGATTGGGACAAGTGGGACGCGACAAAAACGACGACGTCGTGGAAAGCATTATTGTGATGCGTAAAGGCGAAAATCCTTCGCGTGTGATTGATGCGGTGCAGGCCAAGATCGACGAACTCAACGAAAAAATCCTGCCTGACGGCGTACATATCGACACTTTTTACAACCGCAACGATTTGATTGATTTTGCCACTCACACTGTGCTCGGCAATATGCTCGAAGGCATTATCCTTGTGACGGTTATCGTGTTTCTATTCATGGCCGACTGGCGCACCACGCTGATTGTTTCGCTGATCGTTCCGCTGTCGCTGCTTTTTGCGTTTATTTGCCTCACATTGAGAGGAATGAGCGCGAATTTACTGTCGATGGGCGCCATTGATTTCGGTATTATCATCGACGGCTCGGTGGTGATGGTCGAAGGCATTTTCGTAATGCTCGACCATAAGGCAAAGGCGCTGGGAATGAACCGTTTCAATGGGATGGTCAAAATGGGACTGATCAAGCAGAAAGGCAGCGAACTGGGCAAAGCAATTTTCTTTTCCAAACTGATCATTATTGTGGCTTTACTGCCGATTTTCTCATTCCAAAAAGTCGAAGGAAAAATGTTTTCGCCTCTGGCCTGGACACTCGGTTTCGCCCTGCTCGGCGCATTGATTCTCACGCTCACGCTCGTGCCGGCGCTTTGCCATATCTTATTGAAAAAGAATGTCAGAGAGAAAAATAATCACATCGTTTCGTTCCTGACGGAAAATGTGATGCGCATTTTTTTCAACATATTTGAACACAAAAAGATAGCTTTAATAGTGACAACTGTTATTGTGGCAGCAGGCTTAGGCATGTTCAAGTTTTTGGGAACCGAATTTTTGCCGGAATTGGACGAAGGCGCTATTTACGTCCGCGCTACCTGCCCGATGAGCGTTTCGCTGGACGAATCGTGCGAACTGGCCAAGAAAATGCGCGCGATTTTGCTCGAATTTCCCGAAGTGAAACAGGTGATGTCGCAAACCGGCCGTCCCAACGACGGCACCGACGCTACCGGCTTCTACAACATTGAGTTTCACGTCGATATTTATCCGAAAAAAGAATGGAAGAAAAAGAAAAGTAAAGAAGACTTGATTGAGCAGATGAACGCGAAACTCGCTGTTTTTCCGGGCGTTGACCTGAACTTTTCGCAGCCGATCATGGACAATGTGGAAGAAGCCGTTTCGGGCGTAAAAGGCTCGCTTTGCGTGAAAATTTACGGCGACGATTTGAGTTATGCCGAAGATCGCGCAAAAGAGATTTACGACATTATGAAAAACATTCGCGGCATTGAAGATTTGGGAATTATCCGCAATATCGGACAGCCCGAAATGCAAATCGACCTCGACCAGAACAAGATGGCTCTTTACGGCGTGACGGCCGGCGATGCGAACGCAGTGATTGAAATGGCCATCGGCGGCAAGGAAATTTCCTATATTTACGAAGGAGAACGGAAATTTCGGTTGCGGCTGCGCTACAACAAGGATTACCGCAGCAACGAAGAAACCATCAACAATTTAATGATCCCGACTTCGAACGGTTCGCAAGTGCCGGTCAAAAACATTGCGGCGATTAAGACCGTGAGCGGCGCAGGATTGATTTTCCGTGATGCAAACCGCCGCTATACTGCTGTGAAATTTTCGGTTCGCGGGCGCGATATGGGCGGCGCGGTGACGGAAGCGCAACACAAAATCAACCGCAATGTGCAATTGCAAAAAGGTTACGAGTTGGAATGGGCAGGCGATTTTGAGAATCAGCAGCGCGCTTCCAAACGTTTGGGTGAAGTTGTTCCGATCAGTATTTGTTTGATTTTCTTGATTTTGTTTATGATGTTCCGGAATATTAAGGATGCGGGATTGGTGCTGCTTAATGTGCCGTTTGCGATTGTGGGCGGGATTGCGGCTTTGTTGATTACGGGGACAAATTTCAGTATTTCGGCAGGGATTGGGTTTATTGCCCTGTTTGGTATTTGTATTCAGAACGGCGTGATTTTGATTTCCGTTTTCAAAATGAATATGAGCAATGTCGGGGCGAATAATTATGCAAACGAATCATTGGAAAACGCTATCAAGAAAGGATTACGCACCCGAGTCCGCCCGGTAATCATGACGGCGTTGATGGCCGCTTTGGGCTTACTGCCCGCCGCTCTTTCCACCGGCATCGGCTCGGAAACTTCCAAGCCGCTGGCAATCGTGGTGATTGGCGGGTTGATTTCGGCAACGCTACTGACGCTGTTTGTGTTTCCGGTAGTGTTTTGGACGGGATACAGAAATAATAAGAAATAACTTTTTATCAGTCTGCTATTTTTTTACAAACCGTTCCGTTTTCACGCCCTTGTCGGTTTCTATTTTGAGTAGATAAACGCCTGCAGGTAAATGTGAAACATTGATTGACGTTCGCAGGGGCAACCACAAGGATTGCCCTTGTTCTTGTGAATGGGCGAGCACAAGAGTTGCTCCTACAGTATGCCCTGACGTATCGAATATTTCTACCTTTTTCATCCCATTTTCTGAATGAATAAACAATTCGTTTTGAACGGGTTGGGGGAAAATATTGATTTCTTGCGATGCTATTTCCGATGGCGAAAAAGTTCTTGTGTCATTTTTGCATTCTCTTAATTCCTGTTGCAATTCGGCAATTTGTCGATATAAGCTTTCTTGGACATTATACAAATAGTCAATATCCAGTTGATTCCGAGCAACTTCATTTTCCAAATTTGCGATTTGCTTCTTGTATGCCGTTATATCCACCTTTAATGCTGCGTTTTCCGCACGCAATGCCGCTACTACGTCCTCGCACACGGCTTCGCAATTATTGTCCGCAACAATATTAGCAAAATCCCTCCAATATGGGACGGAACGGTAGGCAGACTCCGAAACACAAGGGACGGTAACTAAAACTGTATCAGTAATATGCCAAAAAGTGTATCGTTCAATACTTGGTGGAGTAATTGCCTGGATTGTTATTGATGTTACATTGTCACAACTAGCAAAAGCATCGTCGCCGATAGATGTAACACTGTTTGGAATAGTTACAGAAGTTAAACCATAGCAAGCCTCAAAGGCACCTTCGCCAATAGATAAAACGCTATTGGGAATGATTACGGAAGTTAAATGATAGCAAGCATAAAAAGTCCTCTTGCCAATAGATAAAACACCGTTTGGAATGATTATGGAAGTTAAAAAGTTAGAATGGTAAAAAGCATATTCACCAATAAATTTAACACTTTCAGGGATAGTTATGGAAGTTAAACCGTCGCAGTCAACAAAGGCCCATTTACCAATAGATGTAACGCTGTTCGGAATAGTTATAGAAGTTAATTTATAGCAACTGGTAAAAGTGTAATCGCCAATAGATGGAACACCGCTTGGGATAATTACGGAAATTAGATCTGAGCAAGAGTTAAAAGCACCGGCACCAATAGATGCAACGCTATTTGGAATTGATATTGAAGTTATATGCTGGCAATTCAAAAAAGCCCAACTACCAATAGATGTAACGCCGTCCTCAATCACTATAGTTTCAAGACTAGTATTGTAATACCACGGAGAGATGGGACCGCCCGAAAAATAATTATCCATTTCGCCTGTTCCACTGATAGTAAGCGTTTGGTAACGTCCACTGCCTGTAATCGTCCACGTAAGATTATCGCCACAAGTGCCGCTCGTTTGAGCTTTTGCCATGCTTGCACTCAAAGAAATCACACAGAACACAAGCAAGATTTTTATTAATGCCTTCATAATACTATTTGCAAAAATTTGGGATAAAATTACAAAATTATTTTTATTATGCAAAAATAAAAGGGATTTTTCGTACATTTGTCGCACAGATCAAAAAAAACATAAAAATATGCATACAATCTTATCATTGGCATTCCTGTCGATGCCACGAGGCGGAGAATGGATCATTATTTTACTCGTTGTCCTTATCGCCTTTGGAGGCAAGAAGATACCGGAATTGATGAAAGGCGTCGGAAAAGGCATCAAAGGGTTCAAAGAAGGCTTGAAAGGTATCGAAGACGAAATTAAATCGGACAGTAAAACCGACGACGATTCTACAAAAAAATGAGTGAATCCAAGCTCTTGTCATTTTGGGATCATTTGGAAGAGCTTCGATGGATGCTGGTACGGAGCGCAATCGCCTTAGTGATCTTTGCGATAGGGAGTTTTGCGTTCATGCCGTGGATTTTCGATCACCTTATTCTGGCGCCGGCGAAATCCGATTTTTTCCTTTATGACGGGCTGTGTCGCCTGAGCCGCGCATTTCCCGTTTTATTACCTGATCTGTGCGATAACGAGTTTAGTATCCAAATGATTAACTATGAGTTGACGGCGCAGTTTATGCGGCACCTCAGCACTTCGTTTTGGGTGGCGTTCATTTTACTTTGTCCGTATTTATTATTTGAACTTTGGCGATTCATCAGTCCCGCGTTGTACGAAAACGAAAAGAAGAACGTCCGCTGGGTTTTTCTCTTCGGTTCGGCAATGTTTTTCATCGGATGCTCAATCGGTTATGCTGTGATTTTCCCGATGACTTTGCGCTTTCTCTACACGTATTCGCTCAGCGACGTCATTCAAAATCAGGTATCGCTCGATTCGTATATGGATATTTTCTTGATGATGATACTGGCAATGGGATTGATTTTTGAGTTGCCTTTGATCGCCTGGTTGCTTTCGCAAATTGGCATCTTGAAAAAATCATTTTTCAATAAATACCGACGCTATGCAGTTGTGGTACTGGTGATTGTGGCGGCTGTAATTACACCGACGGGCGATCCGTTTACGTTGGCGGTGGTATTTCTTCCACTTTATGGACTGTATGAGTTGAGTCGAGTGTTTGTGAAAGCCGGTTAATATGCTCCAATAACCGGTTATAAAGTTCATTCATCCTCAAAAGCCTTTCATTTCCAATCAGATAAAGTTGCTTACGCGCTCGTGTCAATACCACATTTAATTTCCGGTCGATGATTTGGCCGTTTTCTTCCGTCAGATTGGGCAAAGCCGCCAATTGCCGCTCGTTGTGGATGCAAAACGAATAAATGATTACGTCGCGCTGGCTGCCTTGAAAGCGTTCGACAGTATCGACCGAAATTTCGGCAAATGATTTGCAATCAGCTTCTTGCAATAACTTACGAATTAAAGCGATTTGATTG
>JAISKG010000039.1 GCA_031261015.1 Dysgonamonadaceae bacterium
TTACTTGCTTTTGGTAAGTTACATATTCGGGTTGCAGGGCTTCGTTGAACGCAACGGCTTTAGCTGCAATGATATGTTCCAGCGGGCCGCCTTGCGTTCCCGGGAAAACAGCCGAATCCAACAGAGCCGACATCTTCTTGATCTCCCCTTTTGGAGTCGTTTTTCCCCAAGGATTTTCAAAATCTTTTCCCATCAAAATGATGCCGCCGCGCGGGCCGCGCAAAGTTTTATGCGTAGTAGAAGTGACAATGTGCGCATATTGTACCGGATTTTTCAATAAACCGGCAGCAATCAAACCGGCGGGATGCGCCATATCGACCATGAAAATCGCGCCGATCTCATCGGCCACCTGACGAATGCGAGCGTAATCCCATTCGCGTGAATAAGCCGACGCGCCGGCAATAATCAATTTAGGCCGTTCGCGGAAAGCGACTTCCTGTAATTGTTCGTAATCGACCAAACCGGTCAGTTCCTGCACATTATATTCCAAAGCCTGATAATTCAATCCTGAAAAATTGACGGGCGAACCGTGACTTAAATGTCCGCCGTGAGCGAGATTTAATCCCAAAAACTTATCGCCCGGATTTAAACAGGCCAAGAAAACCGCCATATTGGCCTGCGCTCCGGAATGCGGCTGCACATTGGCCCATTCGGCATGGAAAAGTTGCTTCAGACGGTCGATGGCCAATTGTTCGATTTCATCGATTACTTGGCAGCCGCCGTAATATCTTTTCCCCGGATAACCTTCGGCGTACTTGTTGGTCAGCACCGATCCTGCTGCTTGCATAACTTCTTCACTGACAAAGTTTTCCGAAGCAATCAACTCGACTCCGGATGCTTGACGGTTGTATTCCTTTTGAATAAGATTGAAAAGTAAATCATCTTTTTTCATGATGTATAATTAATTTGTGTATAAAAACAGGGAACAAATTTCGATAAAATGTTAGACATCTGCAAGGAATTTTGGAGGGAAATTATTTTATACAATAAATATTCCATACTTATTGTAAAAAATACGATATTCATTCTTTGTCTAATCTATTTTTGTTCTCCTACGAAAACAATTGATAATTAGCTTTTTACAAAACATAACTATTTCATACACAGAGAATACTTATTGTATTTAATCCGATATATAATAAGCTGATTTACAAATATTTAACAAATATAATTTTGCAGTTTATAATTTTATACATTATCTTTGTTGCAGTTTAAGTGTTGATCGCTTCATTCAAATTACCATGAAAACTAATTTTATTCACACTCATCTTTCGGTAGATTGTGTCGTTTTCGGATTCGACGATAAGCAGTTGCATATTCTTTTGGTGCAGCGCAACGGCGGCGAGAACAATGCCAATTCTCTGAAATTGCCGGGTAGTTTGATCTACGAAGGCGAGGATGTGGACGATGCCGCTCAACGCGTTTTACTGGAATTAACCGGCATCAAGCGAATGAAATTGAAGCAGTTTCATTGCTTTGCCTCTCCCGACCGAGCCAACAAACCGGAAGATATGAAGTGGCTCGATCAAACCTATCGTTCTAACATCAATCGTTTGATTACAGTAGCGTATCTCTCGTTGTGTAAAATCGACCGCAAATTAACCAACGTGTCCAAGTACAAAGCCTCTAAATGGTGTCCGATTAGCGATTTACCTGAAATGCCTTTCGACCACAACCAAATTGTTGCTTCTTCGCTGACCGAGATCCGCAATTGGATTGAGCACGATATATCCATCGCTTTTGAATTATTGCCGAATAAATTTACTATCAGCCAATTACATCGTTTATACGAAGCGGTTTACGATAAAAAAATCGATATTCGCAATTTTCATAAAAAAATAGCCGCTTTGAACGATGTGATTCCTTTGGACGAAAAACAGGAAGGAGTTGCCCACAGGGCTGCCCGCTACTATAAATTTGATAAACACAGTTACAATAAACGAAAAATGACAATATAAACGTATGTATTTATTAGGTTATGACATTGGAAGTTCTTCGGTAAAAGCCTGTTTGGTGGAAGCCGAATCGGGAAAAAGCATTGCGTCGGACTTTTTTCCGAAAGTGGAAATGCAAATTATTGCCGAAAAACCGGGTTGGGCGGAACAGCATCCCGACACTTGGTGGGCAAATCTCAAGCTGGCGCACGAATCGGTGCTGAAGCAGTCGGGCGTAGCAGCCGGCGATATCAAAGCCATCGGTATTTCGTGGCAGATGCACGGACTGGTACTGGTTGATAAAAACAAGAAGGTGTTGCGTCCGGCGATTATCTGGTGCGACAGCCGCGCAGTACCTTACGGCGAAAAAGCGTTTCAGGCGATTGGAAAAGAAAAAAGCCTTTCGCATCTGTTAAATTCTCCGGGTAATTTTACTGCGGCTAAGTTGGCGTGGGTGAAAGAAAACGAGCCGGCGATTTACGCCCAAATCGACAAATTCATGTTGCCCGGCGACTATATCGCCATGCGGTTGACGGACGAAATCGGTGTTACGGTGGAAGGTTTATCCGAAGGCATTTTCTGGGACTTCAAAGCCAACCGCTTATCAGACGATGTGATGAATTATTTCGGATTTGAACGGAGTTTCGTACCCGATCTGAAACCGGTCTTCGGCATACAGGGCTTGGTTTCCGCTACTGCCGCTGCCGAACTGGGACTGAAAGAAGGTACCCCGGTTTGTTACCGGGCAGGCGACCAGCCCAACAACGCCCTTTCGCTGAATGTTTTCAATCCGGGCGAAATCGCTTCTACGGCAGGTACTTCCGGCGTGGTTTATGGTGTGCTGGGACAGGTCAATTACGATCCTCTGTCGCGAGTGAATACTTTTGCGCATGTCAATCATCCTCACCCCGTCCTAACGGACACCCCTCTCCAAAATGGAGAGGGGCAGGGGGTGAGGTTGGGAGTACTGTTGTGCATCAACGGTACCGGCATCTTAAATTCCTGGGTGAAAAAGAACATCGCGCCGGCAGGTCTTTCCTACAACGATATGAACAACCTGGCTTCGCAATCGCCGATTGGCAGTAAAGGATTATCCATCATTCCTTTCGGCAACGGAGCAGAGCGTATTCTGGAAAACCGCGAAACCGGCTGTTCGATTCACGGTGTCAATTTCAATATCCACAACCAAGCAGATATCATCCGGGCAGCACAGGAAGGCATTGTATTTTCGTTCCGGTACGGTATGGAAATCATGGCGGGTATGGGTATGAATATAAACGTCATCCGCGCCGGAAATGCGAATATGTTTTTAAGTCCTATATTCCGTCAGACTTTGGCAAGCATCAGCGGAGCGGTTATTGAATTATATGATACG
>JAISKG010000187.1 GCA_031261015.1 Dysgonamonadaceae bacterium
AAGTACGCGTAGTCAAATTCGGTTCGTCCGTCGAATTGTGCGGCGGAACACACATTGCAGCCACGGGACATATCGGTCGCTTCCATATCTTGAGCGAATCGTCGATTGCGGCAGGTGTCCGTCGTATCGAAGCAGTCACGGCCGAAGCCGCTGAGAAAGTTCATCATGCTCAGCAAGATCTGATTCGCGATTTGCGAGGATTCCTTCACAATACGCCCGATTTGGCGCAAGCCTTGAAAAAAGTGATCGACGAAAACACGGAGCTGAAAAAACGCGCGGAAGAATTTTTAAAAGAAAAAGCCAAGGACTTAAAAAAGTATCTCATCGACAAACATCAAGAAATCAATGGGATACGCGTCTTTGTCCTGAAAGGCTCTTTTCCTGCCGAACTTGTTAAAGATTTGGCTTTTCAGATCAAAGGGGAATTTCCCGAAAAAGCTTATTTCGCAGCGGCCACTGAAACCGAAGGTAAGCCATTGTTAACGGTAATGATTAGCGACGATTTGGTGAAAGACGGCTGGAACGCCGGGCAGATTGTTCGCGAAGCGGCAAAGCATATTCACGGCGGCGGCGGCGGGCAGGCGCATTTCGCAACGGCTGGCGGCAAGGACGTGGACGGATTGGAGCGGGCTTTGGAGGAGATGATGAAAATCGTGAGCGCCTGACGACGCAATAAAAAAAGCTCCCGCTTCATAAACGAAACAGGAGCTTTTATTTTTTCTAACTTGATTTATTCCGCCGGCTCGATGTTTTGCTTCAAAACATACTTGTCGGCCAATTCGCCGGTAATCAGATTGCCTTCCATATCCAATTGAATCAAGCCGTTTTCGATCACCTTGTAGTAAGGCGGAAGATCTTGGCTATCCAATTTGATAACACTTCCTGCCTCATCCCAAGTAAATTTTCCGGTAGTGACCGACGGTTCACCTTTTCTGTCTATGTAAACATAAGTTACAGAATAAGTTTCATCCGGATTCAAGACTATGCTAACATTGATGCCCGGACAATCTGCGCACGGGATTTCTCCCACATACGTTCCATCCCAATTCAAACTGTTTTGAGAATTGTGACCATCATCAATGTACTCAGTTTCAGGTGCCACCGCTTTGTCTTTTTGTTTACATGCTTGAAATCCTACCAACAACACGGCAATCATCATTGCCGAAAAAATTGTTTTCTTCATTTTTTTGTTTTTAAGTTAATAAAGCTATTTTTGACTTTTGTATTATATAACAATTATCAAGCGACAAAGTTACAAAAAATCGTAGATATTTTATCACACATTTTCCGTCCAAATCTTCCGCAAAGGCTGAATTAAGCGTTGCATCAAAGAAATATCTTCGGTAATAATATCTGCTTGCGCTTTCATCTCCGGCAAATACGGCAGTTCTTTGTGGTACGTGGTCGCCAAGCCGGAAGGCAGGTTAATATCCACTACGTAAGCGATTTCGTTGTTGTTGAAAGCCGGGACTAACGAAATATTCCCGACCGTTCCCCTGACAATCCCAAATTCATTGTCGGGAAAATTATTGAACCGGATATTTACTTGCTGCCCGGTTTTGACTTTTCCCGAACGCTGAACAGGCAAAAAAGCTTTTCCGATTATTTGGTCGGGAGATTCTGGCACGACGGTAAAAATAGTTTGTCCGGCATTCACATTCTGATTGGGCGACCAAACATTAGTAAACGTCACTCTTCCATCGACGGGAGCAACCAAAGCATAAGTCAATTCCCAATCTTGTATCCCGCTCAGCAACTGGTTGATCTGGGTTTGTATTTGCGATTCCAAGGTATGCTTTTTTTCGGAATATTGATTATCAAGATCTAATAAACCTTCCCGCATCTGAAGCAGTTCGATTTGTGTATTTTCGAGCGTTACGCGCATGTTCTCGAGCGAGAGGCGAGCTTGTAAATATTGATTTTCAGCCGATTCGAGCTCTTCTTTGGCAATGACGTTTTTGAGATACAACACGGAATCCCGTTCGTATTGCCGCCGGGAGATTTGGAGTTGTTCGGCTACCAAATTGCGCTGATTAGTCAAACGGGTACAATAGCTTTGGTATTGATTCATTTTATTTTTTAAAGCTTCTTTCTTTTGCGGATAATACTGCAAACGTATCCATTCGTTATATTCCGTCAACACTAAGTAAAAAGAAGAATAGAGTGATTGAAGATTGCCCAGTTTAAGTTCTTTAGCCGGCAAAAAGACTGCGCCGGAATCCATACAGATTTTTAGATACGATTTCAACTGTAAAATATCGTCGGTTTGAGCGGCATTTTCGATCACGGCCAGGTAATCGCCGACATGCACCTCGTCGTTGTCGTTCACATTCAATTCCTGCACTTTTCCGGTGGTTTTGGCAACGACGGCAACCGCCGGAGCCGTTCCGGTCAAAGTCATCTCGGCGGAAATAGTGTCTGGATATTTGAATATAGTGCTTCCTATCAATAAAATAAACAGAATAATGGCAAGGATAATGATGCCCCATCGTAAAATCCAAGAAGGAGTAGCGCCCAAGACTTCTTGAAATTCTTCGCTACGCAGTTCTATGTTGTTTTCTTCATTCATCCTCAATTCCCCATTTCTAATTGGTTTTTAATTAAAGTATAATAGGCTCCTTTCCGAAGCGTAAGTTCGTGATGCGTGCCTTGCTCAATTACTCGCCCTTTATCCAGAACAATGATATTGTCGGCGTTTTGAACGGTGCTGAGGCGATGAGCCACGATGATTACAGTTTTTCCCTGGTAAAACTGTTCCAGATTATTCAAGATAATCCGCTCGTTATTCGCATCCAAGGCATTGGTGGCCTCGTCCAGAAAGATAAAATCGGGATTTTTATAAATTGCGCGCGCCAGCAGCAGGCGTTGACGTTGCCCCTGACTCAGGCCGTTGCCTTCCATGCCGATTTTAGTGTTGTATTTTAAAGGCAATCCTTCGATATATTCCCGTATATTTGCCATTTCAACGGCATGAAACAATTGTTTTTTATCCACAGACGATTCGTCCATGACAATATTGTTGGCAATTGTATCGGAAAAAATAAATCCATCTTGCAATACAGCTCCGGTTCGCTCGCGCCAAACATGCGGATTGATCTCGCTCAAAAGTGTATCGCCGATCCGGATTTCGCCTTGCCGGGGAGAATAAAAACCTAATAACAATTTGAGTATGGTGGTTTTACCGCTTCCGCTGGCTCCGACAATCGCCGTGACTTTATTGGCCGGTATTTCCAAATTCAAATTGTGAAGAACATAATCGCGCGGCGACCCGCTGTAACTGAACGATACATTTTTAATCGCAATGGTTTTATTTTCAGGAATATAATTGATTTGTAAAGCTGTCGCCTGTTCTTCGTCCTGCTTGTTGTGAATTTCATTCAATCGTTCCAGACTGATTTTGGCGTCCTGCAAAGATTGGGCAAAGCTAATCACCTGACTGATTGGCCCCGACAATTGTCCGATAATGTAACTGACCGACATCATCATTCCCAAAGTCAACTGTCCGTCAATCACCAATTTAGCCGATAGAAACGAGATAAACAAACCGGTGGTTTGCGATAAAAAGACCGAACCCGATTGCTGGTATTGCCCCAGCGCCAAAGATTTAATACTGATTTTGAATAATTTAATCTGAATGCGCTCCCATTTCCAGCGATGCTGTTTTTCCACATTGTGCAATTTGATTTCCTGCATGCCGGTAATCATTTGAATCAAAGCAGCCTGTTCGCCGGCCGACTGCGAAAACCGCTTGTAATCCAAATTGCGGCGGTAACGCATAAAAGCCAGAATCCACAGCACATATAAAGTATTTCCAAGCAAAAAGATAAGTAAAATCGTCAGATTGTAATAGGCCAAAATGAAAGCAAAAACAATGAAATTGGCAAATGAAAAAAGCGTGTTTAACGTTGAGCCGGTAAGAAACGATTCGATGCGGTGGTGATCGCCGATGCGCTGCAAAATATCGCCGATATTTTTGGAATCGAAAAAGCGCAAAGGCAGTTTCATCAATTTAATCAGAAAATCGGAAATAAGCGAAATATTGATGCGAACGCTCACGTGCAACGAAATCCAGTTGCGGATAAATTCGACGGCCAATTGCGTAGCAAACAAAACTAATTGGGCAACCAATACCAGCGTAATAAAACTCAAATTGTGATTGCCAATCCCCTGATCGACCACCGCTTGCGTTAAAAACGGGAAAATCAGCTGCAAAACGCTCCCGATCCCCATGCCGGCGATTAATTGCAGCAGCTGGAATTTGTGCGGTTGCAGATAACGGAAAAAGAACAATAAACCGCGATTTGTAGAAACGTTGTGCGCAACGTTTCTGCCGGCGTAAAAATCCGGCGTCGGTTCCAAAGTTAAAACAATGCCGGTATCGTATCCTTCGGTTTTGGAACTGATCCATTGCCGGCAAAACTCCTCTTCGTTCAAGGTATATCGCCCTTTCGCGGGATCGGCAATTTGGATGGCGTACTTGTCATTGCGAGCGGAGCGAAGCAATCCAGCCCTCTTTGTACGTACTCCATAACAAACCACAAAATGCCCCTGATTCCAATGCAAAATACAAGGGAAACTCATCTCCTCCGCAAACTTATTGAACGACAAGCGGTAGCCGGTTGTGCGGAATCCGATTTTTTCGGCCGCATCGCTGATGCCCATGAGCGAAACTCCTTCGCGCGTGATAAACGCTTCTTCGCGCAGGGTTTGCAGGGAATAGGTTTTTCCATAATATTTGGCGATCATGCGGAGGCAAGTGGGGCCGCAGTCCATAGCGTCTAATTGCCGGTAGTATGGAAATTTGTTTTTCAATTCGGTTGAACGGCTTTTTTAATAGTCTTTTACTTCATTCTTCATCAAGTAGCTCTGCAATTTCTTGTTCAAATTCTTGAACCTCTATCGCTGCCTTTGCTACATCAGTATGACCGCCTGTCTGCAGGAAAACAATCTTACCCGATTGATCTACGATCATATTGGTTGGGAAGCCGTTACCAAAATTTAAACGATGACATTCTTTTTCCGTAACAGGCAATACATCATAAGGCATATCGAATTTCTTCACCATGATCCGGGCATCTTCCGGCGAATCGAAAGTGAAAGATAAAAATTGAAACGAAGGATTATCCTTGAATTTATGATACAAATCATTCAGTGCGTCCATTTCCGCCAGACAGGGCGGGCAAGCCTGAAACCACAGATTAATAAAAGTTATTTTTCCTTTCAATTGCTTCTCCGAGATCGTCTTTTTATTCAGATTTTTCGCCGTAAAATCCAGAAAGGGAGTTCCAATTTTGGATTCATTGATGCTATTGCGTTGGTGAAAGTACAAGGCAAGCAAGTCATCGGAAGGCTGAATCGCAGATACAGTAGTATCCGGTTTTTTTTGTACAACATTCACGGACATCGTCGATGGAGTGGAAGGTGAAACAGCATAAATAAACTCATTTCCACTACTTTGTTGCATCAGCAAAAAGGCAATTAAAGGTTCTATCTTTTGCATATCTATGGCTACTTTTACCTTGTCGATATTTCCCCCGCTTTTGATAAAAACAACTCTTCCTCTTTGATCTATTATCGCAGTCGTTGGATACATACAGCTGCTGTTCAATCGCTTAGCTTCTTTCTCTGTAATGGACAGTACTTCATAAGGAATGTCGAATTTCCGGACATTGGCTTTAGCAACTTGAATCGAATCGAATGTAAAAGAAAGAAATTGAAACGAAGGATTGTCCTTGAATTTATGATACAAATCGTTCAGCGCATCCATTTCCGCCACACAGGGCGCACAAGACTGATACCAAAAATTGACCAGCGTAATTTTTCCTGTCAATTGCTTTTGGGAAAAAGCCTTATTATTCAAGGAAGTTACGGTAAAATCGGGGAAAGGACTTCCTACCCGCAGGGAAGAAGTTTTGTCGCTTT
>JAISKG010000199.1 GCA_031261015.1 Dysgonamonadaceae bacterium
CCGCGCTATCTGGCGATGATCGGCCAAAATGACAAGGCATTACACGTCTTGGATAAAATCAACACAAACACACTGTTTTCCCGAAAAGTGATGAGCGAAATTTTATCCAGTATTTCGGATCAAACGAAAACAAAATTGCTGGCTTACGGATGGAAAATCATTCTTATCGGCATTTTATTATCTGTGTTTCAACAATTTGTCGGTATCAATGTGGCTTTATACTATGCACCCCGTATTTTTGAAAGCATGGGAGCCGCAAAAGGCGATTCCATGCTGCAAACGATCGTCATGGGTTTGGTCAATGTCGCCTTTACCGTGTTGGCGATTCTTACGGTTGATAAATGGGGACGAAAACCTTTATTAATTACGGGTTCTATAGGAATGGCAATTGGCATGTTAGCTATCGCAATTATGTCGTACAAGAACATTATCGGCATTGGAACTCTCGTATTTATTATTATCTTTACAGCCTCGTTTATGATGTCGTGGGGACCGATTTGCTGGGTTTATATCGCTGAATTGTTCCCAAACAAAATTCGAGGACAAGCCATTGCTGTCGCTGTAGCGGCGCAGTGGATGGCCAATTATTTGATTTCGTCCACTTATCCGGCCATGATGAAATACAGCGGGGCGATGACTTATGGTTTTTACGGCGTGATGGCCATTCTTTCCGCTTGGTTTGTATGGAAAATGGTGCCGGAAACCAAAGGAAAATCATTAGAAGAAATCGAAAAATTTTGGAAGAAATGAATACTATTGATTTAATGAACCGGGCGGCCGACAATATCCGTATCTTGGCCGCTTCGATGGTAGAAAAAGCGAGATCGGGACATCCGGGCGGAGCCATGGGCGGCGCCGATTTCATTAATGTGCTTTACAGCGAGTTTTTAGTTTATGATCCCGAAAATCCTTTTTGGGAAGGCCGCGATCGCTTTTTTCTCGATCCCGGCCACATGTCGCCCATGCTGTATTCCGTTTTGGCGATGACGGGAAAATATACGCCGGACGAATTGAAGCAATTCCGGCAATGGGGGAGTCCGACGCCGGGACATCCCGAAGTCGATGTGGCACGAGGCGTGGAAAATACTTCTGGTCCTCTGGGACAAGGACATACTTATGCCGTGGGGGCCGCTATTGCCGCCAAATTCCTGCAAGCGCGTTTGGGTAGTATGATGAATCAAACCATCTACACATTTATTTCCGATGGTGGCGTTCAGGAAGAAATTTCGCAGGGCGCGGGACGGATTGCCGGTTATTTGGGCTTGGATAATCTTGTGATGTTTTACGACTCGAACGGGATCCAACTCTCGACCGAAACGAATGCGGTAACGGCCGAAAATGTCGCGAAAAAATACGAAGCTTGGGGCTGGCGTGTAATCACGATCGACGGAAACGAGGTTGCCGAAATCCGCAAGGCTTTGCAAGAAGCAAAAGCCGAAAGCGAAAAACCCGTTCTGATTATCGGCCAAACCGTGATGGGCAAAGGCGCTCAAACAGTTGACGGATCTTCGTTTGAAAACAAATGCGCAACGCACGGCATGCCTCTGGGTGAAGCCGGCGCGAGCTACGAAAATACGATCCGCAATCTGGGCGGAAATCCCGAAGATCCTTTCCAAATATTCCCCGAAGTGCGGGAATTATACAATCAACGGCGGGAAGAATTGAAAAAAATCGTCGCCGCCAAGTACGAAGAAAAAAATCGCTGGGCGCAAGCCAATCCCGTATTGGCACGCAAAATGGAACAATGGTTCAAAGGCGAACTTCCTGAGATACATTGGGCTGCGATCCAACAAAAATCCGATCAGGCGACTCGCGCCGCTTCGGCTGTCGTCTTAGGCATTTTAGCCGAAAAAGTCGAAAACATGATCGTATCTTCGGCCGATTTGTCCAATTCCGACAAAACCGACGGCTTTTTGAAGAAAACCCACGCTTTCACGAAAGGCGATTTTTCGGGAGCATTCCTGCAAGCCGGAGTAGCCGAATTGACAATGGCTTGCCTGTGCATCGGCATGTCGTTGCACGGCGGAGTGATTCCCGCTTGCGCCACTTTCTTTGTTTTCTCGGATTACATGAAACCGGCGATTCGTATGGCTGCTTTGATGGAACAACCTGTTAAATTTATCTGGACGCACGATGCTTTCCGTGTCGGTGAAGACGGACCTACGCACGAGCCGGTCGAGCAAGAAGCGCAAATCCGCTTGATGGAAAAACTGCAAAACCACAAGGGACACAATTCGTTATTAGCTCTTCGTCCCGCCGATGTGCAGGAAACGACGGTCGCTTGGAAATTGGCGATGGAAAACAAACATACGCCGACGGCTTTGATTTTTTCGCGCCAGAATATCAAGGATTTACCTGCGAAAAAATCCCGCTACGAAGAAGCTTTGCAAGCGGCAAAAGGCGGATATGTAGTGGAATGCGACGGCAATCCCGACGTGATTCTTTTGGCTTCCGGTTCGGAAGTTTCTACTTTGCTCGAAGGAGCGGCTTTATTAAGAAAAGACGGCATGAAAATCCGCATCGTTTCCGTTCCTTCCGAAGGACTTTTCCGTTCGCAAAGTAAAGAATATCAAGACTCTGTGATTCTTCCGGATAAAAAAGTTTTCGGCTTGACGGCCGGTCTTCCCGTTACATTGGAAGGATTGGTTGGAAAGAACGGCAAAATCTGGGGACTTCATTCTTTCGGATTTTCAGCTCCTTACAAAGTGCTGGACGAAAAATTGGGCTTCACTGCCGAAAATGTTTACAAGCAAGTGAAAAATTGGTAAGATGAAAAAGCTCGTTGTCATAACTTTACTCCTGTTTTGCGCTTTAATCTCCGTTGAAGCGCAGAACGGAGTATTTTATACAACGGACAACAAATTGTTATCCAGCAGTTTGATTAACACCATTTACCAAGACCGGAGAAATTATATCTGGATCGCCACCGAAGACGGATTGAATAAATACGACGGCGCGAAATTCACGATTTACAAAAATCGTCCCAACGATTCCACGACGATCGTAAACAACTATGTACGAACGCTTTTCGAAGACAGTTCCGGCCGCTTCTGGGTCGGCTGTATCAATGGCTTGCATTTGTACAATCGTGCGACGGATAATTTTACGAGAGTCAACGTATTAAGTGGAAGTGATTTAATTCATCCGCATATCACTTCCGTGATCGAAAGCCGAAATCACGAAATCTGGATGACGACTTCGGGACACGGCGTGATTCGAATAAAGAAAGGCGATAGGACATACTCGACCGATACGGAACTTTCTTCGCGCCTCAGCAGTATGCACTTAACCACGATCTTTGAAGATTCCAAAGGCCGTTTCTGGATCGCTTCCGAAAATCAAGGATTGAATATGTATAATCCGGTGACCGATGAAGTTACTTTATTTGTTGCTCCCGAAACAATCGGCAGCAACCAGATTTCCGTTATCGGCGAGGATGCGGAAGGCAATCTTTTTGTAGGAACACTCACCAGCGGGCTTTACTGCCTGAATCCGCATAGCCGGAAATTTGAACTTGTCCGGCACATTCAAAACACGGTTTTGTACGTGAAAAGTTTGTTGATCGACGACAAAAACCGTTTGTTGGTCGGAACCGACGGGCAAGGAATTAAAATCCTCAATACTAAGGAACAACGTTTGGAAGATCTGCAACTTCTGTCGGCTCCTTTCGATCTTTCCAAAATGAAAGTACACGCACTTTTGGAAGATAAATCGGGCAATATCTGGATGGGACTGTTTCAGAAAGGCGTTTTCCTCGATCCCGGAAATTCTAATAAATTCAATTATTGGGGACATAAATCGTTTAACCGCAACGTGATCGGTTCGGGCTGCGTGATGACTTTGCTCAAAGATAAAGACCATACGCTTTGGATCGGAACCGACAACGACGGCGTGTATTCGCTGGATAAACGTGGAAATACGCGACATTTCATTCCTTCGGAAAGCCAAACTTCCGTGCCGCATACGGTGACTTCGATGATCGAAGACGAAAACGATAATTTGTGGTTAGGCTCTTATTTACAAGGACTTTCGTATTTGGACAAATATTCGGGACGTTGCACCTATTATCCCAATCGTTTTATGAGTATGGACGAAAACGCCGCTCGCAATAAAATTTTCTGCCTGACGAAAGACGCGCATAACCACCTCTGGGTCGGCACCAACGGTGACGGAATTTATGTTTTCGATTTGCAGCGGCGCGAATACATCGACCATTATTCCCAAACATCTTTAGAAAACCGGAAACTGCCGAACAATTGGGTCAATTGCCTTCGTTGCGATGAAAACGGCGTGATTTGGGTAGGATCGTATGACGGTGTTTGCAGTATTGATCCCGTAAACCGGCGGATAGA
>JAISKG010000213.1 GCA_031261015.1 Dysgonamonadaceae bacterium
CTGGGGCTTCAATCGTCCTACGCAGGAATTATACGACGAATTTGAAACGGGCGATCTTCGTCGTGAAGCTGCTATTTACGCTCCTACTTTCGATCAAGTGGATCCCAGCGACGATAACACCAACAATCTCAATGTGTATTTGGGCAACCGCTATACCGCGCGTAAATACATTATGATGAATCAGGATACAACATTTATTCCTATTGATTTGGAGCCTCGCGCTCCGATCAACCGGAAAGAAATTCGTTATGCCGATGTCTTGTTGATGTACGCCGAAGCTTGTTGCAAAAAATCTTCTCCCGATCTGAACCGTGCCAAATGGGCTTTGGAAGAAGTACGCAAAAGAGCCAGAGAATATGCGGGCGCAGGTGTGCTCCCTACATTCCCTAATTATAAAATTAAATTGGAAGTAGTAGGTCAAGCCGGTGAACGGCAATTGCAAGACAACGCTGCCGACTTGTACTTGGCTATCCAGCACGAACGTCGCG
Source organism: Dysgonamonadaceae bacterium (assembly GCA_031261015.1). Classification (GTDB taxonomy): domain Bacteria; phylum Bacteroidota; class Bacteroidia; order Bacteroidales; family Azobacteroidaceae; genus Azobacteroides. The sequence goes on from JAISKG010000213.1 coordinate 489, forward strand.
TAGAATTGGCTTTGGAAGGCCACCGTTGGTTCGACCTGAAACGCTGGGGATTGCTCGCCGATGTGATGAATTATTATCGCGGGGCTACGAAAACTCAAATTCGTGAGCACATGGATCCTTTTGAAAAAGGGAAACACGAATTATTCCCGATTCCGCAGGAAGAACGAGATTTGAACAGCCCAATGGAACAAAATCCGGGATACAATTGAGTGCCTATAAAATAAAAAAACGTTTGCCGTCCTGTGAAAGCGGAACGGCAAACACAAAAATAAATTTATCAATTATTAATTATTAATTTTTTTTATCATGAAAAAGTTATTTACTTTTGTTTGTGTGGTTGCTTTGGCAGCCGTAATGGGAATTGGTGTAAAAGCTCAAACTCCGGAAGGATTGGGTGGCGGCAGTTATGTATTAATCTATATTGATGGGGAATCTTATGCAACTATTCCTGCAAAAAATATTCTTGCAGACATGACTCCGAATGATTATCAAAGATATTTGTATATCTGGGAGGATACTTATACAATGTCTGATCCGGTTGGTAAAAACTATTACAACAACTTGGAAGGCTATATGACTGCCACCGTTGGCGCTAAAACATGGTCCGGTTTCGGTTTTTATCTTGCCAAAAATGAAGGAAATGTGGCTACAGGAGCTCCTGTACCTCCGGTAGATTTAACTTCTGTAAACGGTAATTTTACTTTCCACATGGCGATGAAATCCAATGCGACTAATTCGCACTTGCTTATTTTGTCGGGTGGTAAAGCTGCTTTGGAAGGTAAATTGTGTATTGGTCAAACAAATTTTGTTGACAACACTATTCCTTATGCGCCTTATACTGATTTTGTACGCGATGGCGAATGGCATTTGATTGAAATTCCGATGTCGGCCTTTATGAACGCCGGTTTGAAATATCCGGAACCATTCAACGACAGCAACTATTTTGCTATGTTGAGCGGTGAAAATCCCGGCGCAACTTTCTCGTTGGACGCTATCTTTATTTACAACAAAGCAGGAAACGGCATCAATGCCCCCGAAGTTGGAAAATTGGAAATCATCCCGGGCAAAAATGTGATTAACGTGTTGAATGCTACGGCTCCGATCGAAGTATATAACATGGCTGGCCAACAAGTATTGAAAACAAACGAACCGGGATTCCCGACCAGCCGTTTAGCTAAAGGTATTTATGTAGTTAAATCCGGTAGTGCAGTGGCTAAAGTAAGTATTAATTAAAATGTAATCTTTCATACAATAGGTACAGAGAGTACCACACGGCGCTCTCTGTATTTTTGTCTTTTAATCAATTTATCAAATTAATAAATTATTTATAAATGAAGTCAAAAAGAATTCTCCTTGTATGCGTCGCCTTATTAGGTATAGCTTGGATACAGGCACAAACCCGGAATCCCAAAAGAGGTTTGGGTTATGGCTTCCCTATGAAAGAAGATATCGAAGTCTTGGCCCCGGCTATGGCTTGGACATACAATTGGGGAACCAATAATGCTTCGTTTGCCTCTACTTTTAAGGCAAATAATATTGACGTCGTACCGATGGCTTGGAACGGTACCGATGCACAAGCAATCCGAAACTTTAAAAATACGTATCCGAATTGCCAATACATTTTGGCTTTCAATGAACCCAATTTGACTGATCAAGCCAATATGACCCCTGCGCAGGCAGCCGCCAAATGGCCGGAGCTGAAAGCGATCGCCAACGAATTGGGATTAAAAATTATTTCTCCGGCAATGAACTATGGGACTTTGGCCGGATATAGTGATCCGATCAAATGGTTGGATGAGTTCTTTGCTCAATCGGGTGTTTCGGTTAATGATGTGGATGGAATCTCGATTCACTGTTACATGAGTTCGGTCGGCGCATTGAAATCGTATGTAGAAAAATTTAGAAAATATAATAAGCCGGTTTGGCTCACTGAATTTTGTGCATGGGAAGGGAACGTAACCGTCGAATCTCAACAAAATTATTTGGTTGAAGCGTTTAATTATCTGGAAACAGAACCTTTGGTGGCTCGCTATGCATGGTTTATCGGGCGCGGCTGGAACGATGCTGCTCCTTATATGCAGTTGCTCGACCGGAGTAAAGAAGGCGTGCTGAAAGATTTGGGACAAATCTACGTGCATCTGTCTTCGCACGATGTTGCCTATTGGCACAAAATAGATCAAATTATTCAGGCCGAGCATTATATTCGTTCGTCAGCATATATCCACGCCGAAAAAACCAGCGATACTTCGGGCGACATCAGCTTGTCGGATTTTTACATTGATAGCTGGGCGGAATACCAAGTTGATGTAGCGAAAACAGGCGACTATTACCTGTATTTCCGCGTAGCCGCTGCTTACGATGGCGGTTTAAAAGTAACAGTCGATGGAAATCAAGTTGCAACACTGGATGTTCCAGCTACCGGCGGCCTGTCGTCGTGGAAACAGATAGGCATAAAAGCAAGATTGAATGCGGGCAAGCAAACCCTTCGGGTCGCCGTTACCAAAGGGCGGGTGAATTTCAACTGGTGGATCATTCGTCAATTCGGATTGTCGATTCAAAATCTCGAAACCGAAACTCTGTCGGTTTACCCCAATCCTGTTATTGATCAACTCTACCTCAAAGACGGCGAGGCTTCCGTAACCGTTTACGACCTCAGCGGCAAAAAATTACTCGAAAAACAAAACGCTTCGTCGGTCGATCTTTCGGCCTTGAAAGCAGGCGTGTACCTTGTGGAAGTACAAGCGGCCTCCGGAGAAAGAAATACATATAAAATCATTAAAAAATAATCATGAAAAAAATTGTTTTAATAGGCATTGTTAGTTTATTTTCCTTAGTTTCGTTTGCTGCGGCAGACATAGTATTAGATAACTTTGAATCCGGCGACAAAGGGTGGGAACCCGTTAACGAAGGCTGGGTCGATTTTGAAATTGTCAACAACCCCGCGCCCGGAGGCGTCAATACCAGCGCCAAAGTGATGAAAATCGTCCGCCACACCGGTACGCAGAATTGGGCGGGAATTATTCTTCGTAATAAAATGGAACTGGCTTTCGGTACAGCTGCCAATCAATATCGTTATGCGCACGTGAAAGTACTGAAAACAACCAACGGCACGGTCGCCTTCAAACTGGAGAACAACGGCGATGCCGGTTCTTACACCGGTTCTGCCAATTACACGCCCAACAATCAGTGGCAGGAAGTCGTCTTCGATTTGGGCGGCGCCAACGGAACCAATTACGACGATTTCTTCATCATGCCCGACCAGGCTGCCAATCCTGCACAGGATATTACCGTCTATATCGACGATATTGTGTTCAAACCCGAAACAAACCCGGTAGATCCTTCCGACGATGAATTGCCGGGAACTTACAAATTAGTTTGGTACGACGAATTTAACGGCGCCAACGGAACCGGCCTGGATCTGACCAAATGGACCTACGAAAGAGGCTGGGGCGATTGGGGCTGGGGAAACAACGAAGAAGAATTTTATACCGACCGTACCGACAATGTATTTATGCGCGACGGTTTTTTGGTAATCAAAGCAATCAGGGAAGTCAACTATAACGGAAGCGGTCACGATTATACTTCCGGCCGTTTTATCACCCGCAACAAGGGCGACTGGAAATACGGAAGAGTAGAGGCTCGCTTCAAATTGCCGAAAGGACGTGGCACTTGGCCGGCTTTCTGGATGATGCCGACCAAAAGCGTTTATGGCGGATGGCCTAATAGCGGCGAATTGGATATTATGGAATTTGTCGGCTACGAAGGCGACCGCATACACGGAACCGTACACCGCGGAGCCGGATCGGGCGGCAACGGAAACGGAAACCAAATCAGTATTGCCGGAAAAGCCGAAGATTTCCATGTCATACGCATCGATTGGGAACCGGGATATATCAAATGGTATCTCAACAATCAACTTTTCCACACTTATACCAATGCGCATGCCGGATCGGCACAATGGCCGTTCGACCAGCAATTCTATTGCATCCTCAACTTCGCCGTCGGCGGACAATGGGGCGGCTCGCAAGGGGTCGATACCGGCATCTGGCCGCAGGAATTTATTGTGGATTACGTGCGCGTTTACCAAAAATCGCAAGATAACGCCATCGACGAAATCAACCGGAAATTGTTTAGCGTGACGGCTCCTTCCGAAAACGAATGGGCAATCGCATCCGAAGTTTCTTCCTTGCAAGTGACCGTTTATTCCCTTTCGGGACAAAAACAATTGGCGACGACCGTTTCGGGCAGCGACCGCATCAACGTTTCGGCTTTGCCGGCCGGCGTTTATATCGTATCGGCTTCGGATGGAACAAATGTATATTCTCAAAAAATAATTAAATAATGAAACAAGTAATTAGAACAGTTATAGTGGCGATGCTTGTCGCTTCCGTAGGAACGGCTTGCGGCGATAAGACTTCATCGCGAGGCAACGACGAAATTGACCGAAAAGTGGAAGCATTGTTGTCGAAAATGACTTTGGACGAGAAAATCGGCCAAATGAACCAGATCACTTCCGGTGGCATGCAAATCTATGTCACCAATCAAATCAAATCGGGCGGAATCGGCTCCATTTTGAATGAAATTGATCCGCTGGTAGTCGATTCTTTGCAACGCATTGCAGTGGAAGAATCGCGTTTGGGTATTCCCATCTTGTTTTCGCGTGACGTGATTCACGGTTTCAAAACCATTTTCCCAGTTCCGCTGGGACAAGCGGCTTCGTGGAATCCGCAAGTGGTTGAAAACGGCGGACGGGTGGCGGCGATTGAAGCATCTTCCGTCGGCGTTCGCTGGACATTCGCTCCGATGCTCGATATTGCCCGCGATGTGCGTTGGGGACGTTCGGTCGAAGGTTTCGGCGAAGATCCTTACCTCACTTCCGTGCTGGGCGTCGCGATGATCAAAGGTTTGCAAGGCGAAAACCTGTCCGATCCGACGGCGGTGGCAGCTTGTGCCAAACATTTTGTCGGTTACGGCGCAGCTGAAGGCGGACGCGATTACAATACGGCGATGATCTCGACCGAGCAATTGCGCAACATTTATTTGCCGCCTTTCAAAGCGGTGGCAGAAGCCGGCGTAGCTACGTTCATGATTTCCTTCAACGAAATCAACGGAATTCCCAATTCGGGCAACGGTTATTTGGCAACGGAAATTTTGCGCAAACAATGGAAATACGATGGATTGCTGGTCAGCGATTGGAATTCCGTCGGCGAAATGCAAAACCATGGCTTTGTAAAAGATGATGCCGAAGCGGCGATTGTTGCTTTGAACGCCGGTATCGACATGGATATGGAAAACCATGTTTATGCTCCCAATCTCAAGCAATTGGTGAAAGAAGGCAAAGTGAAGGAATCGCAAATCGACGACGCTGTGCGCCGGATTTTGAAACTGAAATTCCAATTGGGCTTGTTTGAAAATCCTTATGTCGGCAAGCGCGAATCCGTTTTCTATGCAGAAGATCATTTGAAAAAAGCGAAAGAAGCGGCTATCGAAAGCGCGATTTTGTTGAAAAACGAAAACGACGTATTGCCTTTAAAAGAATCTGTGAAATCGATCGCCGTGATCGGTCCGATGGCCGACGCGCAGCACGACCAGATGGGAACCTGGGTATTCGATGGCGACAAAACGCATACCGTAACGCCTTTGGCCGCTTTGCGCGCCGAATATGGCGATAAAGTGAAAATCAATTACGTTCCCGGTTTGAATTACAGCCGCGATCTGGATAAAAAACAATTTGCGCAAGCCGTGGCGGCCGCACGCAGCAGTGACGTCGTCCTGTTTTTCGGCGGCGAAGAAGCCATTATGTCGGGCGAAGCGCACAGCCGCGCCGATATTTCCTTGCCGGGCGCGCAAAAAGAATTGATTGCCGAATTGGCAAAAACAGGCAAACCCTTAGTTTTGATCGTGATGGCCGGCCGGCCGATCGAAATTTACAAGGAGTTGCCGTTGGTGAATACGTATTTGTTTTCGTTCCATCCCGGAACAATGGGCGGCCCCGCTTTGGCCGATTTGATTTTCGGAAAAGCCGTTCCTTCCGGCAAATTACCGGTGACGTATCCGAAAATGGTAGGCCAGTTGCCGTTGTATTACAACCATAAAAATACCGGCCGTCCTGCGCAGGACGAATTACCAATGATCGACAATATTCCGCTGGAAGCCGGACAAGTATCTTTGGGTTGCACGAGTTATTATCTCGATGCAGGGAAAGATCCCTTGTTCCCCTTCGGATTCGGACTTTCCTACACGACTTTTGCTTACAGCGACTTGCAGTTGTCGGCTCAGGAAATCAAGACCGGCGGCTCGATTAAAGTTTCCTGCTCGGTGAAGAATACCGGCGCACGCGAAGGCGCTGAGATCGTTCAACTTTACATCCGCGACTTAGTCGGATCGGTAACTCGTCCGGTACGCGAATTGAAAGCTTTCGAGAAAGTGACCTTGAAACCCGGCGAAGCAAAAACCGTCGAATTTACCTTGACGGCCGATGCTTTGAAATTCTATAACAACAAAGACGAAGAAATTCTCGAACCGGGCGATTACACGTTGTGGGTTGGCCCCAGTAGTGCTGAAGGATTGGAAACTTCGTTTGTATTGAAATAAATTAATTTTTAATATACTATCATGAAGAAAATTTCAATTTTTATTTTAGCAGCTATCATGCTGCTATGCGCCCAAAATGCAGGTGCATGGAGTTTTAAAGCCGAAACATGGGAGGGATGTGGAGGAGTGTTTGGAACACAAACATTCTACACTGATGGTTACGGTACAACTCAATCTTTAGATGTGATGATTGTTACGGTAGATGCTACGCAAACATTTTTCAATGTTTATCAGGATGCTTGTAACGATCTTGGAGCCCAAAATCTGTATGTGTCTAACACGTCTATTAACAATGGAGGCGTTATACGTGTCACTGCTTTTTGGAGTACAGCAATGGAAAACACTTACACGGTGGCTTTGCCTAATGGAAAAGTCTATGTTACTCCCACAGGCGGAGATAAAGTGGAAATGACAAAACAAACAAATGCGTACATTTATACCGCAATAGTTCCTGCTGCAGCGACAGTTACGGTGAATGGCGATGATATTGCCGCCGACATCAATGCTTACAACGGAGCGATCAATCCGCCCGCTTCACTGAAACTGAATGTTCCGAATGTGCCTGTCAGCGCTACGGCCAATAAAATTAAAGTTACGTATAACTTGCTGACTAATCAGGTATCAATCGAAGATTTTATCTCGGAATATTGCGATTGGGAATATGCTCCTGCGCTGGGCGCGGCCAATGTACCTGCTGATGCCGGAATTACTTGTAATGCAATGTTCACTTGGGAAACGCTTGCTAACGGGAATATTGAAATTACCATTAATCCCTATCCGGGTAATAACTATGCCTTATTCCGCGGAGCCAATGGTTTTGTGACAAATGGTTTTAAAGTCAATGGAGATGGCAATGGAAATGGCGTTTATTTTACAAAAACTTTGAGCGCCGATAAGACAAAAGTTACGCTAACTCCTGCTCAACTTATTCCGGAAGGATCTATTATCAGTTATTCGGAAATGGTAGAGTATAAAACTACGGATAATAATCCTGCCGGTAATGGCAATGACTTGTATCCTCAAATACAATTCCCTTCCTACTCTTATGGAACCAATTGTACCGGAGTGTATGTTCAAAAACTGTCCACGCCGACCAATATAAGTATTGATGCAACTAATGTATTAACATTTAATGAAGTAGCCAATGCAAACACTTACATTGTAATCGTTAAATTCGGCAATGCAGTCATTAAAACCTACAACGTAGCCGGTAGCGGTGAAGTGTTGAATTTCCCATTTTCAGGAACTATGTCGGTAACGGTAACCGCTTCCGATAACACAGCTACTTACGCCAATTCGGATCCGTCTGCACCTTATACATGGATTGTAACGATACCTGACGGAACTGCCGGAAATTCCATATTCTGCGATTATTCAACCAATCCGAACGACCAGTTGCAGCCGCATTTCTCCATAGAAACAGCCGCTGCAAACAATGGAAATATTCAAGCAGGTGATATATTGATAACGATCAGTGGAACTGGCGCTGCTTTCAGAGGTTTGGGAGTACGCCTCGCAAACTTTACTGTTGCGGGAGTTGCCGGCGCTACGGTTCTTACCAAAGTCAGCGGAGATTTGGATAATCCGAATGTCTTCCGCCCGATTGCAGGTTTGAGCATTCCCAAAGGAACATTGATCAGCTATAACGGCGAACTTGAATATTCCATTACCGGTAATGGTAACGGTTGGGGCGGTCGCACGTTCAACAATTATGTTTATGGCAGCACGTGCGAAATACCGCAATTGGATCCGCCGGCTAATCTGGTATTGGGGGCTAATAACGTGTTGACTTTCACGCCCGATGCTAACGCGGCAAGCACTACGGTTTACGTCATGCTGGGCGATCAAGTCCTGATGACAATTCCCAACTTTACCTCCGGCAGTACGGTCAATTTCCCGTTAAACGGAACCTTTACGATTAAAGGCCGTTCGATTACAGCTGACGCTACCATCTATATGAATTCGGAACTTTCGACAGGCGTGCAGTTGGTGGTCAACATAGCCGACGGAACAGTTGGAGAATCGGAATATTGCGAATGGGAATTTAATCCTACGGGAGCCGGATCTGCCGTTGCTCCTGATGATCCTGATGCAGATATTGCCTATCTTACTTGGGAAACCATAGACAATAAGATTGTGGTTACAATATCGGGAACGGAAGAATATGCAGCTACGACCGCATTCCGTGCAGACGGTCTTCCGATTGCTAATCTCCAAGTAGCCAGCATCCCCGCTTTGAGTTGGATGACAAAAACGCAGACTGCCAATAAGATCACATTTACACCGATTGCAGGAATTACGATTCCTAAAGGGACCCCGGTAACCTATAATGGAATGGTGCTGTATCGCGTGATTGCCGATGCGCCTAACACCGAACTTGATAACTTATGGCCGACTGCTTCCTTCAGCTATACTTATGGCGCTTCTTGTGCCTTAGTATTGCCCGAAATAGATCTTTCCGGTGGTACGACATTTGTAGCATCCGACGAAACGGAATACGGCGCTACGGTTACCATACCCGTAGTGGCAGGCACTTATCCGATTGCAGCCATTCGCTTTAAAATAATCGAAGAAGAACCGCAGCAGCCGAATACTAAAGCTGTGGGCGCCACTTTCGACATGACTAAAACAGCGGATAATGTTTATGTACTCAATTCGTTGCAGTCCAATACACGCTATTTACTTGAGATTTATGCGGTAGATACGCAAGATAATGTTTCTTCATCGTTTGGTACGCTTGCATTTACCACAACGACTCCTACCGGTTTGAGCAAAGTAGAAAATGCCGTTTTCAGCGTATATCCTTCGATTGTCAAAGATGTATTGTATTTGAAAACAAAATATACCGGCAATATTATCATACGCGATTTGAGCGGCAGAACCGTGCTTTCCGAAAAAGTAAAAGATAAGATCAATGTATCTTCTTTGAATGCCGGCGTTTATTTGGTATCGCTGGGGAATACAACGGTGAAATTTGTGAAAGAATAAAAGATTACGAAGAAAATTGACCTTCATGGTCAATAGTTTAAATTTAACATTTAGCACGGAAGGGGCTGCCGGGAGGCAGTCCCTTTTTCCTGTTTTCCGCACCGGGACACTCAAAACTCAATTTTTACACTTGTAACATGAGGATTATCGAAAAGATTTGAACAAAAGTACACCTTTATATGTTATAAAGTAAAGGAAATATCATCATTTATCATAACTATAAAAATTCAACTCTATGAAACGCCTTACTCCCTTTCTTCTTTTATTGTTCTATGCAGGAAGAATCTTCGCTCAATCGCCGGGAGGAATTGACAGTCCGGTATTATGGTTTCAAACTTCGCCGGTCGGCGCCGATCTAAACGGCGCTTATCGTTGGCAGGATGTCAGTGGTAATGCACTACGATTACAAAATTATTCTACACTTCCCTCCAATGGTTCGGAATTCCAACATGGCGATGTACGGTTTATCAACGGTCATGCGGCCTTGCCTTTTTCTCCGTTACTATCTCCGTCGAAAGTGGCGTGGTTGAATCAAACGGCTTTGTCGCAGACGACCATTTCGGGAGTATTTGCTCCTTCCGCCCATTTTTTCAATGAAACCTTACTCTATGGATTCAACGGACGGCCGCAACAAGGCCTTTGGTTGGGAAGCGACCGGATTTACCACAGTATCGAAAGCGATAAAGGCGCTTTTGATTACGGTCAAACCGAAGGAATGGATCTGATGCATTCCAATATAGCCAATTCGATGCGCATCGTCAACCATTATTACTCTATTCTTCCGGCAACAGGCATTTGGGGAGAGTCGCCGAAATCTACTTTTACTTTCGGCAATTATACGCCTGCCAACACTACTATGACTTCGACTTATGAGATTCCCAACGCATCCAATCAAATGTTTACCGGATACATTCCGGAATTTATCGTGTATAATCGCCGGCTGTCTCCTCTCGAACGGCGAAAAGTCAATAGTTATCTGGCTATCAAATATGGTATATCCTTGCCGGGTTCCTATATCGGAAGCAACGGACAACTCTTGTGGGATTATTCGGCTAATTCTACTTATAATCATCGCATTACCGGTCTTTACCGGGATGATGCCAGCGGTCTGAACCAACTGGAATCAAGTACAAGTTATGAGGAAAACAATTATTCTTATGCGAATGATTTTTATTACAATAATCTCGCACCTACTAATTTTTCAAAGGGTAATCCTTACGGCAGAACTACTTCTCAACGCTTACTGACCATAGCCAGAGAGTACGGATATGAACCGGCGAACCAATCTTATCTGCTTTGGAGCGATGATAATCAATCTATTTCTGATTTCAGTGGATTACTTTATCAATTCGGATTAGAGAAAATGGAACGTAACTGGCGAGTTTCGACCAACGATGGGAACTACAATCCCGCTATGCTGCCGGATTGGATTTCTAACGATTTGGTTATCTATCCCGATTTCGAAAATTTTTCGACCCGGATAGTTTTGTATGCTTCGGCTGCCATTCTCGATCAAAGCGCCGCTTTTACATCCACTTCCTTATCCGGGAAGACCGGATATTTGAATGCCGACTGGAATTACAAAGGCAACTTGTATTTGAAATTCGGTGGCAATAGCGCTTTACTCACGCCGAACAGCCACGACTACGGATATTGCATTCAAACGGTAAATGATTCCGGATATGTGTATCCGGTGATTCGCGGAACGGTAAGTACGACTTCCGTTGCAACGATTACGCTTTACTCGCGATTGGAAGTTGAAAAAGACGAAAATCAAGTCCGCTTAAGAGTGAACGGAATCTTCTTGCCGGCAACCACTATTACGATCAATGCGCAAGACAAAAACCAATCTTTCTTTGGAGGAATCGGATTAACTCAAGAGGCTTTTGATAATAGAATTACAATCAGAGAAGGAGGATTCTGCTACACAGGCAACCGGATAGAATTGTCTTATGACGACAATTGCGCGCCGGACTTCGCTGCGAACACAGGAGGACAAGGCAGCGTTCTTTTGATTAACCGTCAAGGCATGAATCATTTTAATGCGGGTAATGTCGAAATCTTCGAAGCTACCGAAACGGATACTCTACGGAAAAAAATTATCTTCAATAACGTTCGTCTCAGAAATGGGAATGTCTTTTCTTTTGCCCGTCGTGAATCCAATCTTTACGGCATGACTGGAGCAACAGGATCTTCTTGTTACAATGATGGAGAGATTAATTGTAAGATTGTACATGGTTGCATGCCATTTACTTATACATTATATGATGCGGAAACCGGCGATGTTGTAGGTATGCCGATGACGGAATGGTGGGGTATCCATTACTTTGAATCCTTACATCCGGGATCTTATATAGTCCGAATCGAGGAAGGCAAAGGCTTTTCTTTCAGAACTGTTAGTAACGAAGACCGGGCAAAAACGGCTAATCCCCTCTCCGGCGCCAATGGAAGTATTGAATGGGTAATCAGTAATGAAATCGACATGTATTGGATTGGTTTTACTACGGATGAAGAAAATATATATGATAATGTTAATCAAATTACATACGGAATAAATAAGATTTATAATAGTATTTTTGCTGATGGTGGTGATAAAATGTTTATTGCGGTTGGAGATACAATCAAAATGGTAAAAAATTATAATACCATTACTTATTTCCAAAACGGACAAATCATATCTACTACTCCCATAGACCCGGCTGATCAAGATTTAAATTTTTACGGATTGATTCAACCGGAATTAGATCCACCCTATATAAACTATTGCGAAATCTTCAATGTTCAAACAGAAGGCTTTCCCATGACAGCCCTTGCCGATTGGGATAGAACAGAATGTATGGACATGCAAAAAGGCTGGGGTTCCTCGGTCGAATATGAGGTGACGGTCGATAATGAATGTTCGCATCTCCGGTCGGCAGAAGCAGGACAAGAAGAAGATTCCGGCTCCGAATCGCTTCTTCAAGCGGCAGATCCTCATTTTTCCGTTTATATCCGGAACGGCAACCGCGTGAAAACGCATTTAGAACTTAGTCAAGCGGAAGCGGCCTCCTTAGCGGTTTACGCGGCCAATGGCGCCGAAATCAAACTGATCGAAAATGCCGTGCCGCAAAAGATTCATGAAAATGAGTTTTCTCTTCCGGCAAACGGAACCTACATCATTAAGGTCATCACGGCGACCGAAGAGTTCACCAAAAAAATAATCACTCATTAATCACACACAATCATGAAAAAGATTCTATATTCAGCAATCATTCTGTTTATTATATTGGCAAGTATTACACGAATGATCCTGGTTTCCAAACAAGCCGATCTATCCGGTATTTTTCAAGAAACAGTTGCATCCCTTGAGCCGGAACAAGTATCCGTCCCGGAACATTCGCCGCTTGCGGAAAATCCGTCCGCGCAGGGAAGCACGATGCCTATCCGTCGTTATTTGTCCGATAATCGAGAAGGAATTATCGGCCTTTATGATGGCAGGACACAGGACAATCCCGCCGATAATATTTTTACCATCCAGCTGGATCAAGCGCCTCAAAACGCCGACCGGGTTTGGCTGTGCTACGAACTGTCCGGCGTGGCGGATTATACCAATGTTCCCCACAGCATCAACGACCGGTTTGCTACCGGCGGTTACCTAATCAGTCAATCCGGAGAAACTTCCCTGCAAAAAGAACGCATCCATCCTGCCTGGTTGAAACAGGGCGCGAATCAAATTCAATTTCATGCACCGGATTCGGCCGGCTTAGGCTACCGGATACGTACTCTTTTCGTGGAAGTGGAAAAAGGGAAAAACACTGATCCTTTAGCGCTTAACTGTACGCAAACCGCTTACGGGAATAAAGCTTATATCCACGGATTTATCCAATCCGGACAAGCTGCGGGTTCGCAGTTTTTCATCGACGGCCAGCCGGCGATCTCCAGCAACGGGGAGTTTGAAGCGATTGTTCCTTTAAATTCCGACAGGAAAGTCGAAGTGAAAGCCATTCTTCCCCAAGGAAACGAATACAGCCGGACGCTCGCTTTTCCAGCCGAACGGCCTTTGGATAAAGAATATGCTTTAACTTCGGCGCACAAACGTGCTACCAAGCTTTTTACGCAAGGCGTACAGGAACAGTTGGAACTGGAAACCGCTTTACTCTCGGTAGGAGATACAGCCCTTCTGCAAGCGCAAAAAGAAATCACCATCGCTACGCTGGAAAACAGGGATTTACCTTCTTTAGACTTGGGAATGAGCAACCTGACTGCTGTTCATTCGGGCTACCGCTTCCTGCCTCACGGGGAACATTTCGCTCAGGGAGCCAATGTCGCTATCCGCTACGATCGCAGCAAATTGCCCAGCGGATTCACCGAAGATGATATTCGCACTTACTATTTCGATCCGGCCGCCCGACACTGGGTAGCGCTGGAACGGGACAGCATCGACCGGCAGCAGGGATTGATCGTTTCGCGTACCACGCACTTTACCGACATGATCAACGGCGTAATCGTCGCGCCCGAATCGCCCGAAACGCAAGGATTTGCGCCCACCGCCATGAGCGGTATCCAAGCCGGCGATCCCACTTCCAAAGTACAGATCATCGCTCCCCCGGCGGCCAATAATCGGGGAACGGCCAGTATGCAATATTCGTTTGAACTGCCGCCCGTGCGCAACGGCATGCGCCCCAACCTGGGGATTCAATACAACAGCGACGGCAACAGCGGCTGGCTGGGCGAAGGCTGGGATCTGATGATTCCCGGCATTAGCGTCGATACCCGCTGGGGAGTGCCTCGCTACAGCGATACGTATGAAAGCGAAACTTACAATCTGAACGGAACTATGCTCGTGACACGGGATACACTGGGCAATACCAGCGTAGCCCACCGCGATTCGATTGCCCGCACTGCCAACCGGCAATTTTATCCGAGAAAAGAAGGTGATTTTTCCCAGATTAAACGCTTGGAAAACCATCCAGGAACTTATACATGCGAAGTGACCGACAAAGCCGGCGTTAAAAATATCTATGGTGGCAACGGCGGCGTACTCAAAGACAGCGTTCGATACCTGAAGGGTCCGGTCAAATATGTCATTGCCGAATGGAAACTCTCGCGCATGGAGGAAGCTCACGGCGATTACGTCGAATACATTTATGACTCAATTCCTGAAACCGTAAGAGGTAATCTTGCCGCTAAAGCTCTTTATTTGAAAGAAGTGCATGTCGGTAATAAAGATCAGGCTCCGCATACGGTTATCGAATTTGTGAGCCATACACAAAAAAGCAAGAAAACCAATCACGCCCGTTATGGATTTCTCGTATCCAACAATCAACTGTTGGATACGGTAAAAATCAAGTTTGAAGGCCAGTTGCTCCGAAGCTATTCCTTTACTTACACAAGCGGCGCATTCCAGTCGGATTTACTGCAAAAAATTACCCATTCGGACAATAACGGCGTAGAATTTACGTCTAACACTTTAGAATATTACAATGATGTAATGGATGGGAATGCTTACAAACCTTACAATCAAGCAGCCGAAAGCTGGAATCTGCCGGGTGATAGTATTTCGGCGGGATTTGTCAATCCTTTGACTAATCTTGAAGTGCAGGGATTCAGCGATAAGGCGACTGCTTTGGGCGGAAGTAAAACTACATCCACCAGCATATCTTCCTATATCGGAATAGGACCTGCCAATGGAGATTGGTTAACTAACAGTTTAACTGTAGGAGGCAATTTCGGATACAGCCAAAGCACGACTTCCGGCTTATCTACATTGGTTGATATTAATGGCGACGGTTTGCCCGACAAAGTATTTCAAAAAGGCGGCACCTTGTATTATCGTCCCAATATTTCTCAATCGGCTACCGGAGAAGTAAAATACGGCCAAGCAATACTCATCCAAGGCATTCGAGAATTTTCCCGGTCAAAAAGTTCCAGCGTTTCTTATGGAGGAACATTTTCTGTGGGTTTTGGCGCCGCCGCAATTAAAGTAGGAAAAGATAACAATAAAACAACCACTAAAACCGATGTTTATTTTATTGACGTCAATGGCGATGGTTTAGTTGATCTGGTTGCCAACGGTCAAGTCTATTTCAATCATATCGAAAAAGATTCTCAGGGAAACTTACGTCCTGTTTTTACCTTGAGTAGCGGCGATACGCCCAGTCCGATCAAGGGAGGAGGCTATGTCGATGCCAGTGATACAGCCATTGATCCGGAAGAACAAAAAGAGGCAGTTGTCAACTCTCCTTTGCAAGATGTAGTGCGTATGTGGGAAGCTCCTTACAGCGGAAGAATCAAAATTGAAGGCAATATCCAAAAATTATCGCCCGACAGTATTTATATCGACTATGATGAAAACGAATACAGCAAAATCAAAAACACCGATAGCTTGCGTGTATCCATTCAAATAGAGAATCGTCCGGAACTCTGGTATAAGAAGTTTTCAAAAAAAGGCCATGACTCTGTTACCCATCTCCAAACCGACAGTATTCAAAAAGGACAAAGAATCTTTTTCCGCCTTCAGTCGGGGGTCGAGGATATAAACGCCAATCAGTATGTCAACGGAAATTTCGGACAGGTAGAGTGGGGACCCAAGATTACTTACCTCGACAGCGCTAATTACATAGATGCCAACAGATACGGTAGTGCCATATTCAATGCAAGCGAAGCGAATATCCCCAGCAGCGAAGCCATCAATTACATTAATTCGAATGCTGCGGTCATTACGGTTTCGAGCAAATTTGTAAAACCGATTACTTCGGACGAGGTTATTTTGAAAGCTATTCTGTCTAATAATCCATATCTGGATAACGGAGATCCCAATCCAAATTATATTCAAAGCGTTGTTTATCAACAAACTTTCGGATGTAACCAGACTTTCAATGACAGTATTACTTTCACGATAAACAATACTATCCAAGGGCAGACTTTGCAATTCATCGTTTATTCCCGAAGTAACGTAGCCATGCCCCGTATTCGATGGTCGCCGGAAATCGGGTATGATCAAAACGGTCCCCGGTCGAGTCGTGCCAGGGTTTTTTACCAAGTCTATGCTAATCAAATAGTGAAGGGGAAGAGCATCCACTATACATTTAGCACACAAGTGGGAATTATTCCAAGATTAGAACTAAAACCCGGGGTCAGTTATTCTTCTATACACGACAGTATCTTTATGATTGTGAAAAGCACGAATGTGAACGGATCTTTGTTCGTAGATTCCGTACTCTCTACCCAAATGATTCATATCAACGGTCAGGTGCCTTTCACTTATTCTTATTTGAATACGACATCCGGAACACATTGGGTAGAATGTTACGGTAGTGAAGAAACACTGTCGAAGTTCAAATTTTTAGGAGCTGAGATGATTGAATCGACCAACGGCACAGGGTCAACCAAGCTTCTTGCTTACGCGTATGCCCCACGGGAATACGACGGTTTCGGCCCCATGTTCCGCGGCTGGGGACAATTTGTTTATAATGCCGGCGACGGACGGTCGAAAAAAATTATCCAGACCGATTCATTGGAGCTGCCGAAAAACAACGGTGATACGACTGATGTAAGAAAGCAGATATTTTTACCGATGACGGTGAATGCCGACACAAGCAAAGTCTATGACATCAAAGCGCCTTATTTCGCCGGACAGAATCCCAATACATGGATTAGCGGCAACATCATGAGCAGTTCCCGTTTGGGAGAACAGGATGTTGTACTGGTAAATCCGCTGGAAGATATAAGTACCGGCAACTTATCGGGTAATTGCTTGCAGGGAGGCGGAGCATTCGGAGTCAGGCTGGAAACCAAAAATTCGAGCGAGGCTGCATTCCCTATCGATGTTGAAATACCTGGATTTACGCATAGTAATTCCATAGGTAAAAGTCAAACACTTACATCTTTTATGGATGTGAATGGTGACGGTTATCCCGACATCATTACCCAAAATCAAATCCAATTGACAAGCCCGCAAGGATCTTTCCGAGGCGAACAGCTGAAGAAAATAGGAACTGTTAATAATAACAGTGAAGCTCATTCTCTCGGACTTGGCGGTAATCCTGTTCACGCATTTAAGACAATTGGCAAGAGCAATGGAGGCGACAAGCAGGCTGCCACAGCCGGCGAAGCGCAAACCGCCGGCAGCAATGCAAAAAATTCCATGAGTGTAAATGTAGGTTTATTATGGGGGAAAGACGGAGACGAAACGGCTTTTGTTGATATCAACGGCGACGGCTTGCCCGATAAAATCAAATCGAATAAGCAAGTATGCTTGAATCTCGGTTACAGTTTCAGCGAACCCATTGACTGGGGATTAAATACCATCCAAACCGGAAGCAACAACACGATTAACGCCGGCATGGGATTTGACTTTGGCGCAAGTATCTCGGTAGGATTCGGATTAACTACGACAAGCAGCCATCTTGACTATTCGCTGATGGATATCAATGCCGACGGCCTGCCCGATAAAGTGCGGCGGCAAGAGAACGGTTCTCTCCTTGTATCGCTCAACACGGGCAACGGCTTTGCACCGGAGATTGTATGGAACGGAATTGCGGAAATCAATCAAACAGCTTCCACCGCCGAATCGCTTAATAGCTCAATAGCTTTCATCATTCCTATACCCATTCCTTTTGTTCCGTTGAAACTGTCTATAACGCCGGGCATCAATGCAAGCACGAGCATGAGCCGTGAGAAATTCACCCTCCGCGACGTGGACGGCGACGGCTACCCCGACGTCGTTTCGACGACCTCCGAAAGCCAGATGTCCGTCAAGCGCTCAACCATCGCCCGCACCAACAAACTGAAAACAGTGACTAATCCGCTGGGCGGCGTATTCACCATCGATTACGCCCGCTCCCAGGCCACCTATGACCATCCGGGTGGAAAATGGGTCATGTCTTCCTTAGTGATCAATGACGGCATCAACGACGACGGGCCGAATCCCGCAACCACCTTTGAATATGCCGACGGGAAACACGAGCGTCACGAACGCGAATTTCTTGGTTTTGGCAAAGTAACTACTAAAAATCTGGATACCGGCAAGACAGGAAATCCCGTCTATCGCCGGTCGGTACAGGAATTTGATGTGGACAATTACTATACCGCCGGCAACCTGCTGAGCGAAAGCCTGCAGGATGCCGCCGGCAACAAGTACAACGAAACCGTGAACGAATATTCCCTCTATCAGGTAACGGCATCGAACAACGATTACAGTTTCACGGCCGTTAATTCCATTTGTTCCGACCGCGCCGCTGCCTTCACTCCTCTGAAACGGAGTTCATCGAAAGTTTATGAAGGCGCTTCTACCGGTCTGCTCGCCAACGAAAGCTACTACGAATATTACCTGAACGGCCGTTTCGGAGAAATCCAAAACTATTATTTCAGCGATCAGGGAAGTGTAAACACCCAATCGTCATACAGTTACCGGACGTCCATCGAATATACCGACAATCTGAACAAGCATATCCTCGGCTTACCCGTTAAAGTAGAAGTGCGGGATCTGGATGATCAACTCTACCGCAAAGTAGAAGCCAGCTATAACACAAATTACGCCAATCATCTGACGCAGTTCCGGCAAACGCTGGACGCTGCCGGCAATATGGCAGTAACGGATTATACCTACGATGCCTACGGGAACATTACGAAGAAAACGTTACCGGCCAACAGCAACGGACAGCGTATGTTCTATGAATACACGTATGATAACCGGAATATGTACGTCAGAATCGTGGAAGACGCCTTCGGCTACAGTTCGGAATTGAAGAATTACGACTACCGCTACGGTATCCCGCTGATCGTGAAAGACATGAACTATAAGGTACAGGAAACTACCATCGACAATTTGGGGCGCATCGTGAATATCATCGCTCCCGAAGAGCAGATACTGAATTTATCTTATACGATTCACTTTGATTATCAGCCATTAGCGGTTCGTGCCAACGGCGCCATCACCCAGCCGGCGTATGCAATCACCAAGCATTACGATCTGCAGCATGACGGCAACGACCTCGAAACCGTGACCTTTGTCGATGGCTTCGGTCGCGCCGTGCAGGTGAAGAAAGACGGCGTAGTGACCACCGGAACGCAAAGCAGCGAAGTGATGCTCGTCAGCGGGCGTAACGTTTTTGATGCTTACGGTCGCATATCGAAAGCTTATTACCCCATTACGGAACCGATGGGCACAAAAACCGTTTTCAAGCGGACGTTCGATACGGAGCAGCCGACGGCGACTCTGTACGATATTCTCGACCGTCCTGTTTCGGTGACATTACCCGACGGCTCTGTCATTACGACGTCGTACACGAAAGAGGAAAGCAGCCGTCAATTGATTACTACCGTTACCGATCCTCTCAAAGGAAAACAGCTGACTTACGCCGACGGCTCGGGGCGTACCGCTCGCACCGAGCAAACTTACTTGCCCGACAGAGACAGGCCGGGGCAGATGGTGATTATACCTTTTACCGAAACAATTACTACTTCCTACTTCTACGATCCCATCGGACAGCTGG
>JAISKG010000274.1 GCA_031261015.1 Dysgonamonadaceae bacterium
TCCAAAAAGTGGCTTGAATATGAGCGGATTATAAAGTACGTCATTGTAACCAACGGGAGGAATCCCCTGCTAAACCGTTAAACACCTTCCGGATTGCTTCGCTTCGCTCGCAATGACGAGGAGTGTAAATTAGTATTGGCACCTCAAAAAATGAGTTAGCCTTATTTTTTTTGGTAATCAAAAAAAATCATTATCTTTGCGCCCAACATTTGAGTTGTTTAGGACAGTTTTATGCCCTTTTTCGAGTTTTTGATTCGTTTTAGTACTAAGCCTGCGATAATCCTCATCTGATTTATAATTTATTTACATTTTTATTTTTTAAAGAATGAACATTTTTGTTGCAGGTTTGAGTTTCAAAGTAAACGACACCGATTTAGCAAACCTTTTTGAGGAGTACGGACCTATTACGTCCGCCAAAGTAATTACCGACCGTCAAACAGGACGATCCAAAGGTTACGGATTCGTCGAGATGGACGATAACGAAGCGGGCGAAAAAGCCATTGCCGAACTCAATGGAGCCGAATACGACGGAAGAACTATCTCCGTTTCCGAAGCTCGCCCGAAAGAAGAAAGACCCAGACGGGAATTTAATGGCGGTGGCGGTGGCCATCGCGGTGGCGGCGGCGGATACAACCGGAACCGGTATTGAGAAAAGTCATCGGTATCGGAGAAACTATTCTGGATATTATTTTCCGGAATGATCAACCGAAACATGCGACGCCGGGAGGGTCTGTGTTTAATTGCATGGTGTCCTTGGGCCGGCGTCGCATTCCGGTCTTTTTTATTAGCGAATTGGGAAAGGATCCCGTCGGACAAAGGATCCGAGCGTTTATGCACCAAAACCATATCTCTACCGATTACATCGATTTTTTTGAAGATGGCAGTTCGCCGGTGGCTTTGGCTTTCCTGAATGAGCAAAGTCAAGCCCAATATCAATTTTTCAGAGAATTTCCTGCACAGCGACTCCGGATTAATCTTCCGGAAATTCATGCAAACGATATTTTTATTCTGGGTTCGTATTATGCCGTCGATCCGGCCGTCAGGCCTGCGGTTTTCGATTTGATTACCTGCTCGAAAGAACGGAAAGCAATTGTTTATTACGATATTAACTTTCGTCCGGCTCATGTGCATGAGCGAGAAAGATTAATGGAGTATTTTTTTGAAAATATCGCTCGCGCAACGATCGTCCGTTGCTCGGATGAAGATTTGCATACCTTGTTTCCGCAAGAAAGCCTCGAAACGATTTACGAAAAATACCTCGCTTTTCGCTGTCCGTTAGTGATTATTACTCAGGGAGATAAAGAAACAATTCTCAAAACAGGCTCTTGGGAGAAAAAATATCCCGTGCAAGCCGTGCAACTGCTTAGTACCGTTGGCGCCGGCGACAGTTTCAATGCCGGATTAATTTATGGATTAATGCAGCACAATATCTTAGTGGAAGATATTGCTTTTCTACCTGAAACCGGATGGGATTGTTTGATTGCTTACGCCCACGCTTTCGCTGCCGAAGTCTGCGGCTCCTACGAAAATTACATTTCCGAAGAATTTAATCCAAGTGACCGGAAATAGCGGCGGCAATCGCTTCAAATTCTTTTGCAGTAAATTCTTTACGCGGATTGTTAAAGTACATATCCGATTCGTTCGTAATCGGAATTAAATGAATATGTGCATGCGGCACTTCCAATCCGATGACCGTCACGCCAACCTTTTTACATTCGATCGTTTTTTTGATCGCTTTGGCCACTCGCTTCGCAAACACCATCAGATCGCTCAAAGTTTCGTCTTCCAAATCGAAAATATAATCAACTTCTTTTTTAGGAACAACCAAAGTATGTCCTTTGGCCACCGGATTAATATCCAAAAAAGCATAAAAATGCTTGTCTTCCGCTATTTTATAAGCGGGAATTTCTCCGGCTATAATTTTACTGAAAATGCTGCTCATAAGGAAATATTCATGATTTCAAATGACATGACTCCCGACGGAACGGTAATTTCGACCGTATCGCCTTTTTTCTTACCCATCAATCCTTTACCGATCGGCGTGTGCACGGAAATTTTGCCTTCTTTCAAGTTGGCCTCGCTTTCGGGTGTCAGCGTATAAATCATCGTTTGATTGGTTTTCGTATTGCGAATCGTCACTTTATTCAGGATTTGCACCGTGTCGGTTCCGATCTGGCTTTCGTCGATCAATCGGGCGTTGACGATCAAGCCTTTGAGTTGCGCAATTTTAGCTTCCAGCAAGCCTTGCGCTTCCTTAGCGGCATCGTATTCGGCGTTTTCCGACAAGTCGCCTTTGTCGCGCGCTTCCGCAATCTGTTTCGAGATCGCCGGACGTTTTTCATTCTCGAGGAAATTGACTTCTTCAAGCAATCTATTATATCCGTCTTTTGTCATGTAGCTGAAAGCCATAATGTTCTGTTTTTTGAGTTCGACCGTTTTTTATTATGAAAAACAAAAAGAATTCCAATCTGGGATCGGAACTCTTAATGTGAAAAAAATTCTTGTTCTTCTTACAATTTCGTTCGACAAAGATATTGCGTTTAGATTAAAAAAACAATTTTTTTCAGATGTTTTACAACATAATTTTCGCAATTTCCTTTTTCAATTGATCGTCCGATTCGATACGCTTGACAATTTCTCCCGACCGGTCGCGAATGAAAGAAGTAGGAATTTCGCTGACATTGTATCTTTTAAGCAACTCGGAATAAATGGATTGCTGATCCCAAACGCAAATCCACGGCAAATTTGCACAAGCGTTTTTCCAAAAATGTTCCTCGGGATCAACAGAGATTTGATAGATTTCAAAACCTTTGGCGTGATAAGCGGCGTAAAGCTCATTCAGCAAAATAGTTCTCTCCGGCGATTCTTTCATCGCGTAAGAAGTAAAGTCGATCAAAGTAACTTTCCCTGCGCCGGTTTCGGATAAAACCTTGTTTTTCCCGTCGATAGCAGGCAGCAATATGTCCAGCCACTGCCGGCTGTCGCCTTCGTGCACTTCGATTTTCCGGTCTTTTCTCAAATAAGCCAACGCGCTCGTAAACAGATTATATAATTGAGTCGATCGCGGCGATTCGGGATAATATTGATGCCAGCTGTTGGCGACGGCGCCGAAAGCTTTGGAGTCGGCTTTATCATAAGGATCGAAAATCAGTAAGTGATCAATTTGTTGCAAAAGAGCGAAATAAGCTGTGGCCGACATCGGAGCGGAATAAATATATTGGCGCGCCGCCGTCCGGTAAGGCTCCAAGGCTTTTTCCAACTCGCCTGCGTATAGGCCTGCGGAAAGATCCTCTGTTTCGTTGCGTAATTTCAACCGGCGGTATTCGCTTTGCGCTTGGATCAACAACAAAGTCAATGCTTTAATCTGTTCGTTTTCGACCGATCCTTCGATGGAATAATCCGTTGCAAAATGACCGCTTTTCCCTTGAACGTTAATCGTTTCCGTGCTGTCGATCGCAATATTGATCCATTGTTGATTCAAATTTAAACGATAAAATTCGGGAGTTGCCGGACGTTCGCCTTGGAAACGGAATTTTCCGTCGGCAGTCAATTTTACCGAATCAATTCGTGTAATCCTGGTTGTCCCGACATTTTCCAAGTACAACATCTGATCGCCGGCGTTTTCAATCACGCCTTCTATCGTAAAAGAATGCTTGTCTTTGGAACACGAAACGAATATTCCAAGCAACAAGCCGATACTTAAAATTTGTGTAATGATCCTTCTTTGCATACCTTGTTTTTGAAATTGAATCGCAAAGATAGCTTATTGTTCGCAATTCTTTATTATCTTTGCACGATTTTAAAGAAAAGAAAAAATATATTTAGAAAGAAGATTAGTTATGATTAATCCCATTGTTAAGACGATTGATTTGGGTGATGGAAGAACGATCACTCTCGAAACCGGGAAATTGGCCAAGCAAGCCGATGGTTCGGTTGTGTTGCGAATGAACAACACGATGATGTTGGCAACCGTTTGCGCTGCCAAAGATGCAAATCCCGGTACGGATTTTTTACCTTTACAAGTAGAGTACAAAGAAAAATATTCTGCTTTCGGACGTTTTCCCGGCGGTTTCACCAAACGGGAAGGTCGCGCCTCCGATTACGAAATTTTGACCGATCGCTTGATCGACCGCGCGTTGCGTCCCTTATTTCCGGATGATTTTCACGCAGAAGTTTTTGTCAATATAGTGCTGTATTCCACCGACGGCGTGGATATTCCCGACGCTTTGACCGGTTTGGCCGCTTCGGCTGCCTTAGCCGTTTCGACGATTCCGTTCAACGGGCCGCTTTCGGAAGTGCGCGTCGCTCGCATCGACGGCCAATTCAAGATTAATCCGACTTTCGACGAATTAGACAAAGCGGATATGGATATTATGGTCGGCGCTACGATCGACAACATCATGATGGTGGAAGGCGAAATGAACGAGGTTTCGGAAGCCGAACTGTTAGAGGCGATTAAATTTGCTCACGAAGCCATCAAAGTACAATGCCAAGCGCAATTGGAATTGATGGAAATGGTTGGCTCGACCGTGAAACGCGAATATTCGCACGAGGTGAACGACGAAGATTT
>JAISKG010000245.1 GCA_031261015.1 Dysgonamonadaceae bacterium
CGTGCCGACCACACGAAAGAAAATATGGGACTGACTGCTTGGGAAAAATCGCCCAACGGAAAAATTCTAAAAACAGACGTAACAATAGCCAAAAACTATTTGACTGAAAGCGAATTGCAATCGCTTGGACGTATTGTTAACGGTTACTTGGATTTCGCCGAAGAATATGCCAAACAGCACATTCCGCTCACCATGGAAGATTGGGCAAAACATTTGAACTTGATTTTACAGGCAAACGGAAAGGACTTGCTGCAAAATGCCGGTAAAATTACGGCTGCACTCGCCAAACAGCATGCCGAAAACGAGTTTGAAAAATTTCGCCCCATTCAAGACAGGCTTTTTGAATCGGATTTTGACAGAGCAATGAAAATGATTGAAAATAGATAAAATATGATACCAGCAGAATTAAGAGCAGCCATTAAAGAAAATAACCTCGTGCTTTTTGTGGGTGCGGGTTTGTCGTGCAAGTTTGAGAACAAAAACGGCGTAGAAATTGGTAATTGGAAAAATTTGGTAATAAAAATTATTGACCATCTTGAAAATAACGAGCCAAAAGTGAAAAACTTACAACCGCTTGCCGAAGATTATTCGCCGATTGATATGTTGAATTTGATTGAGAAAACCGGCAATGCTGTGAGAAATAAAGCATTAGAGTTTGCGGTTGATTTTTTCACTTTGCCTGATGATAAAAACGATTATTCGTTGCATAAAAAACTCAGCCAACTGACAAAAAAAATCGTAACAACCAACTACGATAATTCTTTTGAAATTGCTGAAAATAATTTCAGAACTCGCACCACCTCGCTTGGCGACAAATTTGGTTTTCAGTATTTACACAAACCTGACGAATTTACTCTGTTAAAATTGCACGGAAGTATAACAAGTGCCGATAAAATGGTTGCATTCCAATGGGCGACGTCATGTTGAGCGTAAGCGAAACATCTGCTGATAAGTCGTTAAACACTATTCTTGCAAATTACGACAACAACTGATTAACGATTATCAGGAGATTGCTTCGCTTCGCTCGCAATGACGAGGAGCGTAAATTATCTTTCCAAACGGATATTGGCTGCTTTTGCAAAGTTTTCCTGCTCGGTGATCAGGGCGTCTTCTAATTCCGATCCTCTTCCGTTGATGTCGGTTGCGAGCTTGTTCCATACTTCGCCCCATTGGTCGGTGCCGTGTTCAAACTTCAACGTTTCGCGGAAAAGCGGAATGATGCTGTCGGTTGTGTATTGAAACAAAGTGACGGCGGCTTCGTGCATTCCGGCGGCTTTGTCGGGATACTGAAGTTCGGCTAATGTTTTGTTGCTCTTGTCGAAAGTTGTGGCGAGGCTGTCCACCAATTTTTGCGCTTCTTCGCCCGTAACGGAATTGTCGTAGAATTTTTCCATTACGTTATTCAATTGATCGTAAGCCGATTGCATCGACACGATTTTTTGGTTGTACGCAGTGGGCGACATTTTACCTCCGCAACTGCTGAGAATTACCATGGCTGCTGCCAATAAGAACATTGAAATTTTTGCTTTCATCGTTTTTGTAGTTAATGAATATTATTATTTAAGAATTTTTGATTAATTGTGGTTTGTGGGTGCAAAGATAGTGTTTTTTGGACATTTTTTCCTCCCATTGTAACAAAGTTGTTTGTAACAACATTGTTTGTAACAAAGTTGTTTGTAATTTAAGCATCTAAAATACAGCTGTTTATCTTGTATTTTTTTCTACAATTCTTCCATTTAAAATTTTCTTACTATATTTGAATCCGCATTTCAATACTATATGAAAACACAAGCCAAACGAACCGGAATTTTATTGCTGTTATTCCTTTCCTTCCTGAGCGGTTTCGCAGTAAACAATACTGTACATGGTCTTTTTGCCGAATTGGATCATCAATTGGACTTGGCGCCCGAATATGATCAACGAAAAGAGCAGCGACTGGCCGAATTGAAACGCCAATTGCTGCAAAAACGGTCGCTGGAGCAAACGCACCGGATTTATTATCAACTTTATAAAGAATACGAGGCCTACAAGTTTGATTCGGCCATGTACTACGTCACCAAACATCTGGAAATCGCCGAATTGCAAAAAAATACCTATTGGATCAATGAATGTAAGATGGGCTTGTCGCGCATGTATTCTACTTTTACCGGCTTTCCCGAAGCTATCGACTTGCTGCGCTCAATCGACAAATCGAAGTTGACTTACGAACAATTAAGTGCATATTACAATTGTTTCGCCGAAGTTTACATCTATTGGAACGAATATGTTCGCAATGAAGACGAAGGCGTCTATGTTTCACTGAAAAATACTTATCAGGATTCGGCGCTCATGGTGATGCCGAAAGATACTTATGCTTACAGTATCAACTTCGGCCGGAAATGTATCGAAGTTAAAGATTTTGTCCGCGCCGAAAGCGTGCTTTTCCCGCAACTAAAACTCATTCAGCCCGATACACGCGAATATGCCATCCTTAATGCCATGATCGCCTATCTCTACGAGCAGAAAGGCGATGCGGTACGCCAAGAAGAATTTCTGACTCAATCGGCGATTGCCGACATCAAGGCTTCGGTCAAGGAAAATGTTTCGATACGTACGTTGTCGCTCTTTTTATTGGATTCCGGCGATCTCGTCCATGCCAACCGCTACATCAAAAAAAGTTTGGACGACGCGAATTTTTACAATGCACGGCTTCGCAATATTCAGGTCGCTAAAATATTGCCTATCATAGACAAAGCTTATCAATTGGAACGCGAGAAACATCAACAGGTTCTTCAACGCGCGATTGTTTTGATCGGTCTTTTGACCTTCTTCCTCGTGTGCGCCGTGATCTGGCTGGTGGTGCAGATGCGCCGCCTCTTGCGTACTCGCAAAGCCTTAATCCGCACGCAAAATTATTTGTCGGAAAGTAACCGCATTAAGGAAGAATACATCGGACATTTTTTGGATCAATGTTCCACATATATTAATAAGTTGGATAATTACCGGAAATCGCTCAACCGCGCTACGCAATCGGGAACTCTCGAAGATTTGCGCCGCATGCTGAAATCTTCCCAAGTGATTGATACCGAATTAAAAGAGTTTTATCAAAATTTCGATCAAGCTTTCATCCATCTGTTTCCCGATTTTGTCGATAAATTCAATCGCTTATTCGACGAAAAAGACCGGATCATTCCCAAGCGGCCGACCGAACTCACAGTCGAACTGCGCATCTTTGCCCTGATGCGATTGGGGATTACCAATAGCACCAAAATTGCCGAATTGTTGCGATATTCGATCACAACTATTTATAATTATCATTCCAAGTACCGGCACAAAGCGTTGATACCGAGTGATCAGTTTGATGAAACGATTATGAAATTGTGATAGGAATGCCGTTTTTTACATTTCTCACCTGTATTCTCCCATAAGACCTACCTACATTTTTCTCACAACCCCTAAAGCATTTATACTCTTATTTTCAACAAATTAGCTCTTCATTATCTTCCAAAACCACCTACTTTTTATTTTCATAAACCCTACATTGCCCCCTTTCATCGAATATTTCTCTGTAAATTTGTGTAGCACAAAATCAATTCTAAAATTTATAAATCTAATTTCGTATGAGAAACAAAAACAAGTGGAAAATTTTTTGCTTTTTGTCTTTCGCTTGGCTCTGCTCGACAGCTTATGCGCAGGGTAGGGTAGAGGGACAAATAGTTGATGACAAAAGAGAACCGCTGATCGGAGCCACCGTCAATGTGGCGGGAACCGGGATTGGAACCGTGACCGATATGGATGGGAAGTACGTATTAACTAATGTGTCACCCAATCAGGTCATCGAAGTTTCGTACATCGGTTATCAATCGAAAAAAATCACTTACACCGGTCAAAAAACGGTGAACTTCACGCTGCTCGAAGATAGCAAAGCCTTGGAAGAACTGGTCGTTATCGGTTACGGTTCGGTGAAAAAAGACGACTTGACAGGATCGGTCACCGCTATTAAAGCCGATTTGGAAGGACGCGGACTCGCGCCGAGCGCACAGGATTTATTGGTCGGAAAAATTGCCGGTGTAAGCGTGATCGCTAACGGCGGATCGCCCACCGACGGAGCTTCCATCCGCATTCGCGGAGGATCTTCCTTGTCGGCCAACAACGAGCCGCTGGTCGTGATCGACGGAATGCCGATGGGCGGCGCACCCGGTGGCGTAGGTAACTTCCTCAGCAGCATCAACCCTTCGGATATCGAAACGTTTACCGTTTTGAAAGACGCTTCGGCAACCGCCATTTACGGTTCGCGCGCATCCAACGGCGTCATCATGATCACCACGAAAAAAGGCGGACAAGGCAAAGCGAAAATCACTTATGACGGCAATGTATCGGTCAGCACGAAACGTAACCAAGTAGATGTTTTGACCGGTGACGAATACCGCACTTTCATCAAAGAAACGTTTGCCGGCGCATCCAACGAAGCCGAGGTATTAGGTAAATTGGGTGAAGGAAATACCAGCACCGACTGGCAAAAGGAAATTTTCCGGACTTCCGTCAATACCGAACATAATGTAAGCGTACTCGGTTCGCTGAAAGACATTCCCTATCGTGCTTCGGTCGGTTATACCGACGTGAACGGTATTTTGAAAACCGCTGAAATGGAACGCTATACCGGAAGTTTCTCGCTGCAACCCGTTTTATTTGATAAGCATTTGGCAATCAATTTGAACGCGCGCGGGATGTACATCAAAAGCCGCTTTGCCGACCGCTCGGCGATCGGAGCTGCAGCCGTAATGGATCCGACAAAACCGGTGCATAACGACGACGGCACATTCGGCGGTTATTGGTCGTGGATGGGAAGCGACGGCGCTTTGATTAAGATTGCTACCAAAAACCCTTTAGCCATGCTCGAAATGAGAGATGACGCAGCCACTGCAAAGCAATTTATCGGCAATGCGCAATTCGACTATAAAGTGCATTTTTTTCCGCAATTACATTTAAATTTGAACTTGGCGATGGATTATTCGCACAGCGACGGTCACACCATTATTCCTCTCAATTCGCCGATGCAAAATATGGAATATGAATACAATAATAAATACACCAACACCCGGAAAAATCCGCTTCTCGAATTGTATGCCAATTACGAAGAGAAATTTAAAAAATTATTAGACAGCAAATTAAGTGTTATGGGAGGGTATTCTTGGCAACATTTTTGGTGGGAAACTCCTTTTACAACACGGGAAATCGGTCATTTCGACGATAACGGCGATCCGAAAGTATATGAAGGACGTCAGCCTTACGAATATAAGTTGCTTTCATTTTATAGCCGGATCAATTATTCAATGCTGAACAAGTATTTGCTTACCTTTACTTTCCGCGCCGACGGTTCTTCTCGTTTTAATCCGGATCATCGCTGGGGTTACTATCCTTCTGCAGCTTTGGCCTGGCGTTTGAAAGAAGAAGATTTCCTCAAGGATGTGGAGGTGGTTTCCGCTATGAAATTGCGTTTGGGCTGGGGAAGTACCGGTCAACAGGATATAGGCGATCAATTTCTTTATCCCGCTGTGGCTTCTTATCAATACAGCCAGTCGGCTGCCAATTATTGGAGAGGCAATCAATGGGTGGGTCTGATCAAGCCGTTGCCTTATAATGAAAATGTTACGTGGGAAACAACAATTACCTATAATGTTGGAGTAGATTATGGCTTTATTAATAACCGGATTTCGGGAGCCGTTGATTATTATTTACGAAAAACACACAACCTGTTGAACCTTGAAATGCCGGTCATTCCAATGGTTACTTTCGGTGAAACGATTGTTGGTAATGTCGGTTCTTTGGAAAATCAGGGAGTGGAAGTATCAGTCAATGCCGTTCCTGTAGTAACCAAAGATTTCCAGTGGGAACTGGGCGTAAATGTAGCTTACAACAAAAATAAAATTACGCAATTAACTTCCGGAAACAGCAAAGACGATCAGGGCTTGCCGTTTGCAAACAGCGGCGGCGACGGTTCGCGTCAAATGAAAATTCATAAAGTCGGCTACACGGCAGGAATGTATTATGTGTATGAACAGGTGTATGACGAGGCCGGAAATCCCGTCGAAGGAATGTACGTCGATCGCAATAACGATGGTCAACTCAACGAGCAGGATTTATATTTGTATCATCATGCTTCGCCCGACTGGATTGTCGGTTTGAATACCAAACTGACTTACAAGGCTTGGGATTTCTCTATCGCTTCGCACGGAAACATCGGAAACTACAATTACAACGCGATGGCGGCCAACCACGCTTCCCTCAGTCCGGGCAGTATCTATTACGGCGGTTATCTGATCAATCTTTACCGCTCGTCTTTCGATACCAATTTCCAAAACGGCACGATCCAATCCGATTATTATATTCAGAACGCTTCGTTCTACCGGATTGACAACGTGACTTTGGGCTGGTCGTTTCCGAGAATCAAGTCGCTTCCTTTATCGGGACGGATTTACGCAAGCGTGCAAAACCCGCTGCTCTTGACTTCCTACAAAGGGTTGGATCCCGAAATTCCCGACGGAATGGACTATAATTTTTATCCGCGGCCGATCTCCGTATTATTCGGCGTGAATGTTAACTTTTAAAATGCAGAAACGATGAAAAATATTCAAAATAAAATAGTATCCGGATGTATAACGGCTTTGCTGCTCATCTGCTCGTCGTGCATGGACGATTTGAATACGAAACCGGAAGGAACTTCGCTCACTACACCCGACGTGGCTTGGCAAAAAGCGGCTACCTATGAAGAGTTGGTCGCTAAAGTGTATGCCTCAATGGCCGTATCGGGAAATAATGGTCCCAGCGGCTTGGTCGATATTCAGGGAAGCGACGAAGGTGAAACAACCTTTCTCCGTTCCTACTGGAACTTGCAGGAGTTGACGACCGACGAAGCAATTTGCGCCTGGCACGACGACGGCCTCGATGGCCTGATGTTCGACAAGTGGACCTCAAGCAATCGCTTTACCAAATTGATGTACAACCGTATTTCGATGACGATTGCGTATTGCAACGAATATCTTCGCCAAACAACACCCGAAAAACTGGACCAGTGGGAAGCTGCCGCCAAAAATAATACGGAGCTGACCGAACCGGCTGTGGACGACGCTTTGAAAGCGAAAGTAGCGGTTTGGCGCAACGAAGTACGTGTGATCCGCGCCATGAATTATTATTTCCTGATGGATCTGTATGCCAACGTACCTTTCGTCACCGAAGAAGATCCCGTGAGCATGGATTTTTATCCCGAACAACGCGGTCGCGATTTCTTATTTTCTTGGTTGGAAGATGAATTGAAATCGCTTGAAAACCATGTGCCGGCGAAAAGCGAAGCCAACTACGGAATGGTCAACAATCCGACAATCTGGATGATTTTAGCGAAAATGTACCTGAATGCTGAAGTCTATACCGGTACAAAACACTACACCGAAGCGATCACCTATTTGAATAAGATTATCGCCGCCGGTTATACTTTGGATCCGGTTTATAAAAACATGTTCGGAGCCGACAACGACAAATCGCCGGAGATTATTTTTCCGATTATGTTCGACGGCATCAATCTTACTTGCTATGGCGGAACGACTTATTTGATGGCCGCCTCTTACAAGTCGGATATGGATCCCGAAAAGAATTTCGGATTGAATCAGGCTTGGCAAGGGCTTCGCGCTAAGGAATCGCTCAGCTCGTTGTTTGGCGACGGCGATAAACGCGCTTTGTTCTGGACAAAAGACCGTACGATGGAATGTCCTGATCTTTACGACTTCAATTCCGGTTGGTCGGTGGTTAAATATACGAATAAAACTTCGACCGGACAGATTGGTTCCAATCCCGCGTTCCCCGATACTGATTTTCCGCTCTTCCGTTTGGCCGATGCTTATTTAATGTACGCTGAAGCTGTCTTGCGTGGCGGCGAAGGCGGCGCTCGCGCCAATGCTTTGAACTATGTCAACGAACTTCGCACGCGTGCCGGTGTCGCTAAAATCAACGACTATGACTTGAAACTTGATTTCATCCTCGACGAACGCGCCCGCGAATTGTATTGGGAGGGCCATCGCCGTACCGACTTGATTCGCTTCAACAAATTTACGTCCGATTACCGTTGGCCGTGGAAAAACGGCGTGTATTTCGGAACCGCCACGATTAGTGATAAATACAAACTGTTTCCGATTCCGGTTACCGAATTGTCGGCCAATCCGAATATGAAACAAAATACCGGTTATTAATCTTAAAGAGAATTGAATATGAAAAAAATAATCATTTATAGCTTCATCCTGACAGCAAGCCTGATGATATCCCTGGCCGGATGCAGCGAAAGCGACAAAACACCTGCCATCACGAAAATCGAATCGGGTGTGCTGGATCCTTTGCCTTTCAATTATGTTGAACTTCTTCTTCCCGATCAGGGAACGAATCCGCAGTTGGTTACAGCGACTTGGTCGTCCACAAAATTTATTTTGGACGGAAAGCAGGCGGCTGTCGCCCCGGTCACTTACAATTTGGAAATCGACAAAAAAGGCGCGAATTTTGCCAATGCCGTCACTTTGGCTTCCTCGCCCGATCTGGCTGTGCAACTGTATGTCAATGATGTAAATAAAATTCTGGTAGATAATTTTGAAGCGATACCGAAAGAGGAGATCGAAATGGAAATCCGTTTGGTTACCACTTATGGTCAGAACGGCGCGCTTAATCGCGTTTTCTCGCCGAACGTGCTGGCTTTGACGCTCATACCTTTCAATCCGCCGAGAGACACGCAACCGGTTTACATTATCGGCAATATGAACGAATGGGACAATTCCAATACCGATTTCATGATGTTCCGCGACGACAGCGCCGGCGACAATTTCATTTATACTTATACCGGTAGAATTGCCGCCGATACCTATTTCAAATTCTGTCCGCAAAATAAATTGGGATCTTATGTTATGTATTGTCAAGACGGCGACGATATGGTGCTGAAAGAGGATCAGGGAATGAGTTTCTATATTGAAAAAGAAGGGTACTACACCATCGAAATCAATGTGTTGACCTTGAAGTATTCGATCACGCCTTACGAGATTCCTGCCGGTCATCCCGATTGGGCGGCAAATGGCAGCAAAATCTGTTTCGTCGGCAGTTTCTGCGATTTTGGAAGCAAGGGCGACGATCCGGAAATGACTCCGCTGGCTTACGATCCGCACATTTGGGTATTGACTTTGGATATCGACGAGATTGGCTACGGCGTGAAATTCCGCGTCGATCACAGTTGGAATAATCGTTGGTGCCCCGAAATTTCGACGAATGCTCCTTATGGAAAAGCAATATTTAATCCGACAGCCGATCCCAACATCGACCTTGCCGCGCAGGGCGCAGGACATTATTTCGTCAAATTCAACGATTTGACCAATCATTACATTGTTATGAAACAAGATAATTAAAATGAAGAATCAGATGAAAAAAATACAATCAATTTTAAGCATCGCTTGTCTGGCATTGCTGGTCTTTGCCTGCGAAGAGGATTACAAGCGGTCGGCGGGTGGCGATGTGACCGTCACGGTTCCTGCGCTGATCGCTCCGCCCTCAGTAAGAAACGAACTTGTAGCTTCGGAAAACGAACAAGGTTACTTGTTGTTCCGCATTTACTGGAACGAACCGCGCTTTACTTACGCTTCGGGCGTGCCGGCGGAAGCAACGGATATTCATTATGCCATGGAAATGGATCGAGTGGGCAACGAATTTGCTTACCCGAAATCCCTGTTCACGACCGATAAACTGTATTCGGATGTGTATTCCGAGCAGATGAATCATTGGGTGCAGGAATTGTTTAATTGCGATGCGGTAATCTGGCGTTTGATCGAATGGCGCGTCAAAATGGTTTACTCGTTGAACGGCGTTGAGCAAACGCCGGTTTATTCCAACGCTTTGCCTCTGGAAATGCGCCCGCATCCTTACGCCGATCCGAAGGCTCCCATCACGCTTCGATGGAAATACGTCGGCGACGATTGGACGGAAATAGCGATCTACGCTTGGGGCGCTTCGCCCGACGCTGAAACGTTTGGCGGTTGGCCCGGCCAATTAGTCGAACCGGATGCCAACGGCTGGTACAGTGTGACCGTTCCCGCCGGACAAACTTTTGGAAACGTGATTTTGAATAACAACGGCGGCGGTCAGCAATTCGACGTGTCGATTACGATTATCGCCGATACCGATCTGGAAATAACTTCCGGTTCATTCACCGTATTAGATTGTCAATAAGATGAAAGTAATAGTAAAAGTGTTTTTAATAGGTGTGGTTTGCGCCGCTTGTTCCTGCTTCGTCAGTTGCGGGGACAACGGCGACGACCCGGATCCCGTCAACCCGGGAACATCCGATAATTTGCCCATCACGGTGAATAATCGAGTAATTTACGAAGTGAACGTGCGGAATTTTTCGCTCCAAGGGAATTTTGCCGGCGTAGAAGCGGCTTTGCCTCGCTTGCGCGAATTGGGCGTGGATATTCTGTGGTTAATGCCGATTCATCCCATCGGTGAAAAAAATAAAGGTGGAACGAAAGGAAGTCCTTATTCCGTAAGAGATTATCTAAAAATTAATCCCGATTTCGGAACCGAAAGCGACCTGAAATCCTTGATTGCCGCTGCACACAAAGCCAAGATGGACGTCTATCTCGACTGGGTTGGAAACCATACTTCATGGGATCATGTGTGGGTGAGCGAACATATTGATTATTACGCTTCCAAAAACGGACAACGCCCGTATTCACCCGAGGGCTGGAACGATGTCGTGCAACTGGATTATTCCAATCAGAACATGCGCGCTGCCATGATCGACGCTCTGAAATATTGGGTGCGCGAGTTCGATATCGACGGCTACCGTTGCGATTACGCGATCGGCGTTCCTTTGGATTTCTGGACAAAAGCCCGCGCTGAAGTGGATGCGATTAAAAAAATCGGCTGGCTGGAAGAAGGCGAGAACACCAACTATTTGGCAGCCTTCGATTACGATTACGCTTGGAATTTCAACGACCGCTTGAACGATTTTGGCAAAGACAGCGATATTGCCCAATTCAAAGCAGCTTGCAATGCCTTGTTCTCCAATAGCAAGTATGCCGACAAAGGCCGCATGATTTACCTCACCAACCACGATTTGGAAGCTTATGACGGAACGGTCTTTGAACGCTACGGCGACAAAGTGATTCCCTTGACGGTGCTTTATTTCGCGATCCACGACATGCCGTTGATTTACAACGGACAGGAAGTAGGAGCCAACAAACGTACCGACTTGTTCAATGTCAGCCTGATTCCTTGGACGCCTGTCAATCCGACTTTGAGCGTATTATTTAAAAAGCTCACCAAGCTGAAACATACGCAACCGGCTTTGGAAAGCGGAAAGAATCGCGGAACGCTCTCGTATTACGAAACCGATAACGACAAAGTGTTGGTATTCGCACGCAAGCGCGGCAACAACGAAGTGATCGTTATGTTGAATTTCTCGCCTGCTCCGGGAACCTTCCATTTTACGGGAACCGCTCCGGCAGGAGAATTTACCAATTATCTCGGTTCCGGCAAGCAATCGTTTAATACGGCCAATGTCGTCAGCCTCGCAGCCAATGGCTACGCCGTATATGTGAAAGAATAGAGTGTTCGCCCTCGCAATGACGAACCGAAAATTAATTTTCAATTTATTTAATTATTAATCTATAAAATTATTTTGTCATGAAAATGTTAAGATTTACTTTATTAAAAGTTTTCGTCCTGTTGGTAATGGGACTGTGCGCTCAATCAATTTCTGCAATTACCGTAAAAGTAAAATTAGGCAGCGGTGTGAATTGGAGCAGTGTGTATATTTATAACTATGTCAACGGCGCCGACGCCGAATGTGGCGGCTGGCCGGGCAAACAATTGATCGCCGACAGTAAAGGCGTTTATTCTTATACCTTTACCGGCGAAGTTGGTGGTGTTATTTTTAATAATGGAGCAGGCGGCGAGGGCAACCAGTATGATGCTCCCGAAATCACCGGCGACGTTTGCTTGGAAATCACGACCGGCGGTGTAGTTGTTTCATCGGGTTGCGACGGCGGTACGGTTGCCGGAGTTACCATTCGTTGGAAACAAGTTCCTGCTACTTGGACTTCTTTTGGAATTTACGCTTGGGGCGGTTCTCCTACGGGTGAAACATTCGGTGCATGGCCGGGTTATGTGGCAACTCCCGATGCTAACGGTTGGTGTACGGTTACTGTTCCTGCCGGACAAACGGTGGGGAATGTAATCTTTAATAATGGATTGGATGGCAGTGACCCGAATAAACAACAATTCGACGCAGATGTTGTAAAGACT
>JAISKG010000259.1 GCA_031261015.1 Dysgonamonadaceae bacterium
CGCGCCGGTTTTGCAGAAATCGAAAAATGGATAAAAGGCGAAACGATTTTTAACCTTCACAGCAAAACAGAGGATAATGTTGGTGAATTAAAAATCATTTATAATGCCGAGAAAAAACAAATTGCCCATTCAAAAGCCGAATTGGCGGCATTATTGCTTGCAGATAAAGAAAATGCAAAACAATATCTGTATCGCGGAAAAATCGCCAAATGGTTTGAAAACCTGCATTTTACAGAAGTAGTCAATGAATTGGAACTCATCGTTGAGAAAAAATACCCAAGAGACCATGACGCCGGATTGATGGCTGCCTGCTATTTCCTTGACGATGACCTGCTTTATACCGACATCACCGGTGAAATAATGACTTCGGAGGACGATATTGCTGTTTCTCTCATTCAAAATAAAACAAAATATGCCGATGCGCTTGCCGATAAAAACGACCTTCTTTGGATTTATTTCCATTATCGCGGCGGCAGCGACATTGTGGTTAACTTTCAGAAACTTTTTACTAAAAATAAAAGCCAGAATATCGACTCCGTACTCACGCTTGCTTACGGAATTAACCCGGATTTGCCTTATCAAATCACAAACGAAGAAGGGAAAATATTTGATTGTCAAGAAGTTGAAGATGTAATTAATGTGAGTTACAGCGAAACTCTTTCCGACGAATCGTGGGAAGCGCTGACAAAAGAATCTTTCCGAACATGGTTGCGCCAAAAAGACCCTGCGATTGCAGGAAAGCTGCTTTCAACGCCCGGACACGACTCCAATCCATGGTGCGTGCTTTATAACCTCTCGCCAAAAGTTTCGTTTACTTTACAAACGGACGAAAAAGCCGATGATTATATTTACGATTTAAATGCAATTTGTTCTTTTTTAAACGATTGTATGATAGGCTATATTCAGTCGGAAATGGATGACGACGGCTATGATTCGGCTATTTTAGACCAAGCTTGCGATATGGACGACACGCAGCTTTATTATTATATGAAATCGAAAGGTTGGGATAAGCAAATTAACTGGCTTAAAGAAACAATAGACATAGAAATCAAGGAAAATGAAATCAAATATGCTCCTAATAACTGGCGGATTCGTTTCTATAAAGCTTTGAAAGGACTTAATTACGATCCCGCTTATTATTTCCCCCAAAGCGATAAATATATTTTCTCGCTCGATGAGTTGAAAGATATTCCAAAAAAAGAAATTCTTTCCGAGCTGGAAAAGGGCTGCTTAGACGATTATTTGACAATATTTTTCCACGAAAATCCGTTTTTGGACTTAAAACCAAAATTCGCTTTTGAAAAAGAAACCGTAAAATACCTCGAAAAATTGGAAGAACTGAATCCCGACGATACTTGGGTGCATGATTTCCGCATAGGCACAAGTGAAGTAGAAGGCAAAGTGAATAAAAATAAACGCATGAAATCCACGCATTTGTGGTGCAAACTTCTTTTCGGGTTATTGACTTTTGCCCTCACTGCTTTTACCATTTACAAGGCGGCAGGATTTGTTGTGCCAACATTCGATATGGGATGGTGGGGAGCGATACCTGCCATAGCAGTAGCGATTGCCGTGTGCTGGTATTGTGTTAATGAGGAATATTGGAGTTTGTTTTGGTCTTTAGTGGTTGCCGCACTGGCATTTGTTATTGTCAATGCAATGGTTAAGTATGCAGTAATGTATCTGAATTATGTCGTGCCGGGCGTATTATTGCTTTGGCTGATTTTTGCCGGTATCAAAGGGCTTGTCAAAAATAATCCGTTTAAATATATTTTTCCGAAAATCAAAGGACTCAACTTTGAAGGGCAATATCTCGAACCGCTGCATTTTGCCTTTAAAGCCAATGAGGGCGACATTTTCAAATCGTCTGTAACAGAGAATTATAACAGGAGCATCTATCAAATTAAAAGCGCGTTGAAAAAATTCTTTTTGCATTTTGCCCCGCTCTTTGTGGTATCGGCATTGCTGCTGGGAACGATGATTCATTTTTCGCCAAAATTAGCGGAAATGACACAACAAATTAACCTTCACGAGCAATTTATCGGAAAATACGTTGGCAAATTCGAGAACCGCGAAGCAACGCTCGAAATTACAAAATTCACTGAAAAAGAGGCAGAGGCTACTATTACAGTCAAATACAATACTCCGTTGCACGAAACGCTCAAAGGCACAATCGACTTGGAAAACAACACTTTCCATTTCGATGATATGGTTTCTAACGGCAATCTCGACGGCGAATACAACGGCACGCTCAATCAGGAAACAAAAACTCTTGACGGCGAATACCATAATTATAAAACAAAAAAACAAGTGATTTTTGAGTTTTCCAAAATGAACGAGATTAACCATTAATCATTTATCATTAACCATTAATAAAATGAATTGTCCAAAGTGTAACAAACCCAATCGCGACGCTGCCGTTTACTGCAAATTTTGCGGCGAAACGGTTATTTCCAAAAAAACAACCGCTTTGCAGGATTTAGTCGGATTGACTGATGTAAAAAATAAACTTCAAGACATCATTCAGACCGCCGAAAAAATCAACGAGCGGGCAAAACACAGCGGAATCCGTATTCCTGTCGAAATGGATATGGTTATTTCGGGAAAATCGGGAACA
>JAISKG010000110.1 GCA_031261015.1 Dysgonamonadaceae bacterium
CAGTGAAGCATGGTTGAAAGTGAATGGGCAGCCCCAGAGTTTGGACGGAGCTTATGCTATGGATCCGACTCATCCGGCTACTCAAGACCGGATCCGTTATTTTTTGGATCGATTCAAAAATCAGGGATACAAGTTTATTAAACTGGATTTCATGACACATGGAGCTTTGGAAGGAAGTCATTACAAATCGGATTACACCGGTATTCAAGCCTACAACGAAGGATTGGCTTATATTTGCGACAGATTGGGAGGTCAGATGTTTATCAATTTCTCGATTGCGCCGCTCTTTCCCGCCAATTACGCGCATAGCCGCCGGATTGCCTGCGATGCTTTCAGTAAGATTAATGAAACCGAATACACGCTCAATTCAACTACTTACGGCTGGTGGCTCGATCATGTGTATTCCTACAATGATGCCGACCACGTGGTCTTGCACGACGCTTCTGAAGGAGAAAATCGCGCCCGTGTTACTTCCTCCGCTATTACCGGTATTTTCACTCTCGGCGATGATTTCAGCAACAACGGCAGCGGCACGGGAAAAGACCGCGCCAAACGTTTTCTGACCAACCGGGAAATCAACCGGATGGCGCAGCAAACAAAAGCTTTCCGTCCCGTGAAGTCCGGCGACCGGAGCGAAACGGCGGAATTGTTTTATGCCAAAGCGGCTGATACGAC
Organism: Dysgonamonadaceae bacterium; assembly: GCA_031261015.1. Taxonomy (GTDB): domain Bacteria; phylum Bacteroidota; class Bacteroidia; order Bacteroidales; family Azobacteroidaceae; genus Azobacteroides. Next base: position 676 of record JAISKG010000110.1, read on the forward strand.
TTATGTAGCGATCCTGAATTATTCCGGCAATACGAAAAATCATACGATCAATTTCTCTTCGCTCGGATTGAACAGCGCTACTACATATACGGTAAAAGAATTGTGGAGTAATGAATCATCGACGCACTCCGGCTCATGGTCGGGTTCCGTGAACGGCAAAGACGCCAAAGTGCTGAAAATCTATGTTGCCTGTACCGACTGTCCGGAACCGCCCGAACCGCCTGAGCCTCCTATTACCTCAGAAGACGTGATCGCCAATTTTGAAGACGGGGAATGCGGCAAATCTCTGGGTTCTATTTCCGTCGATCAAAACATATCTTCCTACTCGGTCGTATCTAATCCCGATAAAACGGGATTGGATCGAACCGAAAAAACCTTGTATTTACAAACTAATGATCAGACTTTGTCGGGAGAAGCTCAATACAAAAGCGGAATTACGCTGAATTTTCCGCAATTTAATACAAGCGACCGCCGTTACATGCACTTTGCATTCAAAACAAATACCGAAAAAGTAGAGTTTTTGATCAACGGCAACTGGGACGCCAAATTCAATCCCCGTACGCAGGTTTCCGGAAACGGATGGTTTGATTATGTCCTGGATTTGGGAACGAATACGAATGTAAGCCAAATCACCATCTTGTTTGATATGCGTACCGGCGATAATTGCGATACAAGCGCCCCCATTAACGATTCTTACAATAATCACAATAAATACATGTATATTGATGAGATTGAGGCAAATAACAACTCAACTCCCCGTTCTTTGCTCACATTCAATTGTGGAACCTCTTTCGCGACACCGGTATCCGAAACATGGAAAGTTTTTACGGATAACGGACAGATCGTAGTCACTGTGCCGGATGCCGAAGTAGTGAAAGGCTCGAAAATAAACGTTTACAACATGAGCGGTCGAAAAATTGCCGAACAAGCTGTAACCGGTTCCAAAACACTCGTGGGCACCCGCTTGGCTGCCGGAATCTATTTGGTTAAATGGTTGCAAACCGGATCGGTTCAAACTAAAAAAGTACCGGTTTATTGAAATAAAAATAAAAGGAAAAAGGAGGCAGGTATGAAAAATCAGAACAACAATCGAAGTAAGATGAAAAATAGGTATCAGTTAAGGCATTTTAGTATAAATTTTCCTTTTCTATTTTTCATCCTCCTCCTTTTCTCCTTTTCTCCTGCAAAAGCCCTCGACGTGACACAGGGCGAATGGAAAATCACCGTCAACGAATCCAACGGGAACGTCACGATTTATAAAGCGGATAAATGTCTGCTTGCCGATACGCATGGTGCATTCAAAATCGGCGCGACCAACTATGAACAAAACCAGTTATCCGGAATTACCGTCGTCGCACCGGCGAATTATTCCGATGATTTCGGTTCGGGAAAAAAATTTATGATCACTTCCAAAACAAGCGATGATCAATATACCATTACACATAATTATTATCTCTACAACGATTACATTCTGACCGATTTGACCATTCAATCGGATCAAATATTTGCCAGCAATTACTTGGCTCCGGTAAAGACGGCGACGCCTGTCGCTTTCCTGCCTGCCGGCGACAATCGCGATTTGTTCGTCCCGTTCGACAACGACGGATGGATTCGTTACCGCTCCGAAAAATTCGGTTCGCCGATGACGAGTTATGAAGCCGGAGCACTTTACAATGCCGATTCCAATCAAGGACTGGTTGTCGGTTCCATCGAACACACAGTTTGGAAAACCGGCATCAAAACAACGACCGGCAATGGAAATCAACTCCTTTCGCTGGAAGCTTTCGGCGGAATTACTTCCAACGAAACCCGCGATAATTTGCCGCACGGCGCCGTGAAAGGAACCCTCGTCAAATCGCCCAAAATATTCATCGGTTATTTTGCCGATTGGCGTACCGGATTGGAAACGTTTGCCGACGTCAACGCGATTTTCGCTCCGAAACTTCCGTGGAATGCAGGAAAACCTTTTGTCTGGAACAGTTGGGGTGTAATTCAAACCAGCATTTCCTACGGCCGGGCGCGACAAGTATCCGACTGGATCGCCCAAAATATCCAAAATAATAATTTTCACGACGAAGACGGAATCGTTTACATCGACTTGGATTCGTATTGGGATCGTCTGGATTCCGAACAATTATATTATTTCGTCCAGTATTGCCAAAATAACAATCAATACGCCGGCGTTTACTGGACGCCGTTTGTCGATTGGGGCAACAATGCCAACCGCGAAGTCGAAGGCACCAACGGACAATATAAATATGGAGAACTTTATTTGTATGCCAATGGGCAAAAGCAATTGATTGCCGGCGCTCCTGCGCTCGACCCGACTCATCCCGGCACAAAAATACGCATGGATTATATTTTGGATCGCTTCAAAAATTGGGGATACAAGTTTATCAAATTGGATTTTATGGTTCACGGGGAACTCGAAGCCGACAGTCATTACGATCCGGACGTGCATACCGGCATTCAGGCCTACAATCAGGGAATGAAATACATTGCCGATAAAATCGGCAATTCCATGTATATCAATCTTTCGATTTCGTCGCTCTTCCCTGCAAATTATGCGCACGGCCGCCGTATTGCCTGCGACGCTTATACCGAAGCGGAATACACACTCAATTCGCTGACTTACGGCTGGTGGCTCGATCATGTGTATTCCTACAACGATGCCGATAATGTCGTATTCAACAATATAGCGGTTTACGACGGAATCAACCGGCAACGGGTAATTTCCTCGGCGATCACCGGTATATTCTGCATCGGCGACGATTTTACTTCCAACGGCGATGCCGATGCCAAAGATAAAGCTACGCGCATGCTAACCAACACAGAAATTAATCGAATGGCTCGTCAAACAAAAGCTTTCCGGCCGCTCCAATCGGCTCTCGGCAACAACGCCGCCGAAGCGTATTACACTACTGTAGCCGATACGACTTATGTCGCTCTCTTCAACATGACGGCGCAAGTGAAAAGTTTTTCGATGGATTTTCAAGCTTTGGGATTAACTCCCGGAACGAATTATACCGTGCAGGAATTGTGGCGCAACGAAAGAATCGATACCGGCGCTTCGTGGTCGGAATCCGTGCCGCGCTTTGATGTGGATATGTTGAAGATTTATCCGAAAAGCGATAACGGGATCGACCGGCTGGAACAAAATACGATTCAATTGTATCCCAATCCTTGCCGCGATCAGGTGAATCTTTCTTCTAATGAAGACATTAAGAAATTGACGATCTATTCGTCCGTCGGCCTTCCGGTGAAGGAAATCCAAAATCCTGCGGAAATGATTGCCGTAGATCGCCTGAGTTCCGGCGTTTATCTGGTGAAAATCGAAAATCGTTCCGGCGTGCAAACGACGATTCCATTAATAAAACAATAAGCCTTGAGAAAATTTGTTTGGATAATGTTGCTGTCGATTTATTCGGCCGCTTTTGCCAACAATCGCTTGCATTACGTGCAGCCGGCGGAAACTTGGACACAAGCTCTCCCGCTCGGCAATGGCCGCATGGGTGTAATGGTTTTCGGCGGCATTGAAACGGAAACCCTTGTCGTCAGCGAATTAACGCTTTGGTCGGGCGAATACAACGCCAAGCAAAACAAACCTTTCGGAAAAGAACGCTTAGACAGTCTGCGCCAACTCTTTTTCAACGGAAACATCGCTGAAGGAAACCGTATCGCCGGCGAAAATTTAATTGGCGACACCCAAACATTCGGCTCCAATGTCCCTTTCGGAAATATTAAAATCGCTTTTGATCATCCCGAAGGTAAAATATCCGGTTATGAGCGCGAACTGAACATTGAAAACGCCGTGCAAACCGTTCGTTATTCCGTTGGAAAAATCAACTATCGACGGGAATATTTCGCATCCAATCCGGCGCAAATCGTAGCGGCGCGTTTTTTGTCTGATAAGCCCCAATCTGTTTCACTCCGAATTTCGTTGGATTTATTACGCGAAGCGGAAATACAAACCATTGACAATCAAATGATCATCAAAGGGAAAGTGCATTTTCCGAAACATGGCGCCGGCGGAGTGAATTTTTGCGCCGTTGTTGCCGTAAAAATCAGGAATGGAAAAATACAATCGGATAATCAGACGATTGAAGTAAAAAATGCTGACGTAGCCGAATTGTATTTCGATTTGCGAACCGATTATAAAAACCCGGATTATGAAAAAACCTGCATGCAAACGATTGAGAAAGCCTTCTCTTCCGGTTACGAAACGCTTAAAAACGAACATATTGCCGATTATTTTCGCCTGTTCAATCGCGTGGAATTATCGCTGGGACAAGATATTTACGGCCATTTGCCGACCGACATCCGTCAACAACAGATGAAAAACGGCGTTTCCGACCCGGCTTTGGTCGCCCTGTTTTTCCAATATGCGCGCTATTTGCTGATTGCCGCTTCGCGCGAAAATTCGCCTTTGCCCGCCAACCTGCAAGGAATCTGGAACGACAATCTGGCCTGCAACATGAGATGGACCAACGATTATCATTTGGATATTAATACGCAACAAAATTACTGGCTGGCCAATGTGGGTAATCTTCCGGAATGTAACATTCCTTTATTCAATTATATACGCGATTTATCCGAACAGGGAGAAGCGACCGCTCGCGAAGTCTATGGCTGTCGCGGATGGACGGCGCACACCACTGCCAATGCATGGGGCTACACTGCGCCTTCGGCAAGCATTGTCTGGGGATTATTTCCGACGGCCGGCTCGTGGATTGCTTCGCATCTGGGAACGCATTTTCGATTCACGCGCGATACGGCTTTTTTACAAACAACGGCTTATCCGCTTTTAAAAGGCAATGCGCAATTTCTATTGGATTATCTCACTGAAGATCCGTCAAGCGGTTATTTGATGACCGGCCCCAGCATTTCGCCCGAAAACTGGTTTACTTATCAGGGCGAAAACTTCGTCGCTTCGATGATGCCTACTTGCGATCGCGCTTTGGTTTACGAGATTTTGTCTTCGACCTTGCAAGCATCCCGGATTTTGAATGTTGACGCTGCATTTGCCGACAGTCTGCAAACGGCTTTAAACAAACTCCCGCCTTATCAATTGCGCGCCAACGGTGGTCTTCGCGAGTGGTTCGATGATTACGAAGAAGCCGAACCCAATCACCGGCACACCTCGCACTTGCTGGGTTTGTATCCGTTTTCGCAAATCACCACCGAGCAAACACCCGGATGGGCGCAGGCTGCTACAATCACTTTACAAAACAAACTTTCGCTGCCCGGCTGGGAAGACACGGAATGGAGTCGCGCCAATCTCATCTGCTTTTTCGCCCGGCTGAAACAGGCGGAAAACGCTTATAAAAACGTCGTCGCATTAATCACCGGCAATGCCCGCGAAAACTTGATGACTGTTTCGCCGCAGGGAATCGCCGGCGCTCCTTCCGATATTTTCGCGTTCGACGGCAACATAGCCGGCGCTGCCGGCATTGCCGAAATGCTCTTGCAAAGCTACAACGAGCAAGTGTATTATTTGCCTGCCTTGCCCAAAGAATGGGAAAACGGTTATTTCAAAGGTCTATGTGTGGAGGGAGGGAAGACGGTGGATTTGTATTGGGAAAATGGGGAAATCATGCAGATTTCTCATTGAATTATATATTTAACTCACCGTATGTTAATAATTTGGAATAAAATTCAACCCGAATTTGCGATATTTTGGGAATTTACGGTCACTACTGACGAGCGTTAATTTTTCGGTCAGCGCTTGCGATATAATCAAACGATCTGATGGATCGTTGTGTCCTTCTACTGTGGCAAGGTTGGAAAATGTTTGCGAATGTTCTTTTGAAATGTACTTTACAGAAAAGCCTAAGGAGTTTTCAATAAAATCAAATACATTAAGTTCAAAGTTCTGCTTTTTTCCGCTAATTTTTCCTATTTGTACTAAGTGAATAAATTCTTTTATACTTTCCGAACTAACAAAGATTTGATTTTCATAGTCATCAATGATATATTTAACATTCTCGGTTATCAAATCCGTATCCTTTATCATCTGAATGAAAACATTGGTATCGATTAAATATCTCATAATTACCTCATTATGGCTTTCCAATCGTTTATTACTATGATGCCTCTCGGATTATCTTTCATCCATTGTCCGGCTCTCGATAATTTCTTATGCTGCTCTTTTTCTTTTGTTGCAGCATGATTTTTTTTCGATTTAATTACTATTGCTTGCATAGTTCGATTTTTTATTTCTTATACGTGACAAAGATACTAATTTTTTTGAAGAACCGGATCATTCCGTCCCATTTTTTGCCCCATTTGTATCCTGCTACATCTACGCTATTTTTTGATGAATTTGCGCTTTTTCCCCGGAAAGGAAAGCTTTACCTTTACACTGAAATTATTACAAATACCACGAAATACTAATTTATTAAATTGATCAGAATATGAAAAAAATTATCTTTTTATTATGTGCCATTGCAACCGTGGCATTGAATGCCAAAGCAGATGAGGTTACATTAGCGAATTTTGAGGAGGGAGGGCCAACTGAAATTATTGTACAGGAAGTAGAAAATGGCTCAACAGGCGATTGTCCGTATCTTACTTTGGATGGTATTGTGCCCAATACGCTTACTAGTCAAGTAAACGGAAAACAAAACAATAGTGCAAATGTTTATGCGATTCATCTTACCGATGTAAATAATTCGCATGGCAACGGCTATAATGATGGAATTTTCTTGCATTTCAACAACACCAATTATTCCACCAATACTTACCGCTACTTGCATATTGCCATGCGTTCAAGTATTAGGAAAATCGAATTGGAAGGGAGTCAAATCGATGGATTTCAGGATAACCTTACCGGGTCTTATAAAAACGGCGGCACTCGCCTTGATTTGGATGGAAACGGCCAAAATCGAGCGCCCCAAGATGAATGGTTCGATTTTGTTGTTACGCTAAAAAACAATACAACGTTGGATAATAACTATAACTTTTGGGTTAAGTTAGATACTCGTGCGTATGACAATGTAGCCAATACCTATCTTTATATCGACGAAATTGTATTAAGCACTGATCCTAATCCACGGACAATCATTCCTACTGTGCCGCCGGTTCCACCCACTCGCTTGGAAGCCTTCGATTTTTTCCCGATCATCTCCAACTGGGAAACGCCGGGAATCGCAGCAGCTACTTCTCCAAACGGCAGTATTTTGGATGTCAATGAAATCGTTACGAATACGACTGCCGATGTAGCAAACGGTAATGCTACGGCCGGATCGTATCACATTTCAACCAACAGTACGACGGGAAACTGGGACAACGGATTAAATATCACATTTCCCAAATCCTTTACGGTAAATAATACAACAAACAGATTTTTACATTTATATTTTAGAACAAGTCTTACCCGAATAGAAATTATGTTGAATGGAACAAATACCGATGTTGGAAACTTTGATCCTTCAGGAACCTCTCCAACTCCACAGGCAAAATCAACGGTCGGAAATCAAGTGTTTACAACTTTTAATGGCGGAGATTCCAATTTATGGTTTGATTATGTGATTGATCTTTCTAAATTTATAAATGGTACAACGTTAAGTTCTATCCGTATAGCTATTAATAATACCAATGTTTGGGATCCCCCCTATATTCCGACGGGTAGTTACGCCACCGGTTACAATCAAAACAAAGAATTGTATATCGATGAAATTATAGTGAGCAACAGTTCTACTCTTCGCGCATCCATCCCCGCCTATTGGCAATGGACAGGCACATCCGACGGCAATTGGAACAACCGCGCCAACTGGACAAACAATGTTCCGGCATTTGAATCGACCAACGTATTCATTCCCGGAGGTTTAGCTAATTATCCGGTACTTCTAACCGACCAGCCGCGCCCAATCATTGCCGGCGATATTACTTACAACGATTGCAAAGATTTAACCCTCGGCTACGGCGCCCAAATCAGCCGCCTCGATCGCCTGAATTACGATAAAGCCCGCGTACAGATGAATCTGAAAACGACCGATACGAATCCTTTCATCGAATTAGGTCGCTGGTACATGCTGTCGATGCCGATTCAAGGCGTAGTTTCGGGCGATATTGCTTTCGGCGGCGAACCTTCGGTATTCCTGCGGAAATTTGATGCTGCGGGAAGCACGGCCAATTCGTATATATCCGGAAAATGGACAAATTATTATACTTCCAATCAAATCGAATTTGCTCCGGGCGAAGGATTTATTCTTTGGGTCAACGGCCCCTCCAACGGCAACGGCCGGATGGCGAATCTGACGGCAATTAATAATGTATTGGAATTGCCGTGTTTCTTCAATGTTCAGGAAGAAGCCGTGTCGTTAGGCAGCGATTTTCATAAAAATAAAGCCAATCCGTTTCATCAGCACGACGGACAAATTTCGGCCGGCGTTCACAACGGTCACAGCCGCTTCGAATGGTTTACTACGCCCGGCGGCGTGCCCACTCCCAGCGGAACTTTCGAACCGGATTATGCACGGAATATTCAAGCTCATCATTTGAATACGGGAAATGTGACCATTCAGGTGAAATTTGTCGATGGATTAGCTTTGATTGGTAATCCGTATCTGTCGAGTATTAATTTTGCCAAGTTTGCTGCAGATAATTCGAGTGTTATCAAATCATTGGGATATGATATTTTCGACGGCGATCACATGGAGAACGCACTTACCGATACCATCGCGCCTTTCCAATCTTTTATTATTGAAAAATTAGATGAAATCAATAATGGTGAAGAAGTTTCGTTGACTTTCAATATTGCCAACGTAAGTGTTGCTACTCCCGCAACAATCGGCCACTTGCGTGATGCTGCACCGGCGATCAATCAATTGGAAATTATTGCTTCCAACGGCGGCGTGGCTTCGGGTCGCACACAAATCCGGCAAAGCGCCGAAGGTTCGATGCAGTTCGGCAATCAGGATATGCGCGCTTTGATTATGGATTTGACCGGTATTCCGGAAGTTTATACGCTCAAAGATTTTCAATCGGCTTCGATCGGAGCTTGCATCAATACTGTTTCCGAAGAGGCAGTGCTGATTCCCTTGGCGGTGGCTACCACTTATGCCGGGTCGATGAGCTTCACCTTCAACGGAATGGACAATTACAGCGCGCAAATTACCTTAATTGATTACCTTTTGGGAACGGAAACGCCTTTGACCGGCAGTTCGCAAACGTATGTTTTTGATTATACGCCGAAAACCGTCAGTGGTCAAGCGGCAGCCAACGAAGAACGTTTTGCTTTGCAATTTGTCCCGAATGCGCCGACCGGCATAAATGCTCCTGTCAATGAAGCCGTTTCGGTTTACCGCAAGGAAAGTACAATTTATGCTGTTTCTACACCGTCGAATCCGATTCGCTCCGTCGAAATCTATACCGCTCAAGGTGTGCGAATTTACGCGCAAACCGGCTTAAACGTTCCGTCCTATTCCGTGACACGCCACAATGCCGGAACGGAAATTCTGATCGTAAAATTAACCACGGACAAAGGAATTAAAAACGTAAAATTAATCAATCAATAAAAAAATCTGTACAATGAAATTCTCCATATATAAATACTTATTATTGATCGGTTTATTCTGTCTGAGTTTTGTTTCCGGCTACGCTCGCTCCAATGTGTTCCGGACACGGCAGGACATCCATACGAAAAACGCTTTCCCCGAAAGTAAGTTTGTTGATTCATTTTCCCTTAGCAGCTCTTCCGGTTCGGAAGGCTCGCTGAGGGGAGCGGGCGACCCCAACGACGAAGGCGCCAACGGGGTTGGAGAACAACCTTCGCCGGTTGGAAATGCTTTTTGGGTAATTATCGTGCTGGCTGCGGGATATGGCGTTTATTTGACGAAGAAAAAATGGATGCATTAAGCAGAAACGATTCGCCGAACAAATAAATATCCTTGACTCCGTTCATTGATATTTTGAATAATAATTCCCGTTTTCTTCGGACTGTAAGCGTGGATGAAATCGAAATTTCCCTTCCCATAGACGTGTACAATCATGCCTACATGACCGATTTTTATGGATTTACGGTTGCCTTTAAAGAAAACCAAATCACCTGGCCGGAGATCGTCTTCGGCCACGGTTTCGCCGATCATTCCTTGTCCGGCTGCCGAACGAGGTAATTCGTAGTTGAATTGCTTGAATACAAATTGTGTAAATCCGGAACAATCAAATCCTTGTGGCGTACTACCGCCAAATTTGTAGGGCACGCCGATGAAGTTTTTGGCATAATCGACTAAATCTTCTATCTCAAGTGAATCTTCTTCTATTTCTTCGGAAATAAGCGGAATAGTAAGTTTTACGGTTCGGTCGCCGGAAAAACTTGCTTGAGGCCAATTAGCCGACAAAAAGAAAATAATGAACAGTATCGTGCGTTGAAGTTTCATATTAGATTTTTTTGTATCAGATTGTTATTCAATGATTCGTCGTGCAATTAAATAGCAATTTTTGTAGGGCTTTTCCAGTCCGCTGCTCACCGTCACGCCTTTGTTCGAAGAGGAAGAATGAAGGAAAAGATAACCTCTTTTATTCGAACGAACTACAAGTCCAACATGGCTGACTTTACTTGATTTATTGCCATTGGCAAAAAAAACCAAATCGCCTGCTTGTATGTCTTTTTGATTGTTGACCGGCAAACCGGCTTTGATTTGCTCGCCGGTCGTCCGTGGCAAATTGTACCCGAAATGCCGAAACACATATTGCACATATCCCGAACAATCAAAGCCTTTGGGTGTGGTTCCCGCCCATACGTAAGGCGTGCCGACAAACGTCCCTGCATATTCGATCATTTGCTCGATTTTTTTTTGAGAATAACGCACACTTTCTTGCCGGGAAGTTCCGCAAGAAAGCAAAAATATCGAAATGCAAGCCGAATAAACAATAAATCGCGATTTCATCAACAATTTTTGAAATTTAAAGTGCAAATATATTATATTTTTTCTAATTTTGCTCCTGATTTTGAATTGAATGATAGAAAAATGAATAAAATTGTTAAAAAAGAGATTCTTTCCGAGAATGTTGTGCTCTTGGAAGTTGAAGCGCCCTTGATTGCCAAAGCTCGCAAAGCCGGTCATTTTGTGATTGTGAAAATAGGTAAATTCGGTGAGCGTATTCCGTTGACTATTGCGGCTTCCAATCTCGAAACCGGAACGATTACTTTAGTTATCCAAAAAGTAGGAGTTTCGTCCCGGAAAATTACTGATTTGGAAGTCGGCGACGAGATAACCGATTTGGTCGGTCCCTTGGGAAAAGCCACGCACATTGAGCATTTCGGTACGGTAGTGTGCGCGTGCGGCGGCGTAGGCACGGCTCCCATGCTTCCCATTGCGGAAGCCATGAAAAAGGCCGGAAACCGCGTGATTACCGTTCAGGCGGCGCGCACTAAAGATTTAATCATTTTGGAAGATCAAATCAGCGCTTTTTCCGATGAAGTAG
>JAISKG010000148.1 GCA_031261015.1 Dysgonamonadaceae bacterium
TTGAAAGTAGCTTTTCCGCCCCCTCCGCTTACCGCCATATTTCCGGAAAGCACCCAGTTGCCTTTCTTATAAGCGGCCATTAAGCTGGGGATGATGGGAGCTGCCGCCTCGCCTTCAAAAACCTTGGTCGTGCTTTCGCCGAATCCTGCAAAAGGAGCAAATGTAGAAGTAATCGTGCGGATTTGAAATGCACTCTGGTTATTAAAAGAAAAATGAAATCCGTCAGTAGAAAGTAGTGCAAGTCCTGCAGGATTTGTATAAGCAGCGTCGATTTCAATCGAAGCGTCCCTTGCCGGATTGCGCAAGAAATGCACGCTTTGGTTTGTGTTTGTTAATAAGCCACCTGCAAATAATTCGCTTACACAAAAGCAGGTTATGCCTGCTAAAATAAGTTTCTTGGTAATTCTCATTTGTTTTAAAAAATTAGACTGCAAAGGTAAGGTTTTTTTCAAATAATTTGTTTTTGCAATAATTATACCGAAGTTTTGCTCGTAATCTCCCGCGAAACCGCTCCCAAATATCCGCCGTGATGCCGCTTCGCATAATCGGCCGCCGTGAACCGGATTTTTTTCATGGTTTCCACCACCAGCAAATCGCCGATAACGGTCATAACGGTCGTCGAAGTTGTGGGCGTTAATCCTAACACGCAGACTTCCGCCGGATTACCGGTAACGAGGCAAACATTGGCTTCTTGCGCCAGCGGACTGTTTGCATCGCCCGTGATGACAATAAATTGAATATTTGGAATTAAATTGCGCGCTAAACCGATTAATTCGACGATTTCACGCGTTTTGCCCGAATTGGAAATCAACAGCATCAAATCGTTTTCGCGTAAAATGCCCAAATCGCCATGCTGCGCCTCGCTCGGATGCAGGAAACAAGCAGTCGTTCCCGTCGAACTGAAGGTTGTAGCTATATTCGAAGCAATTTGCCCGGCTTTGCCCATACCGCTGCAAACTAATTTGCCTTTTTTTGTATGTACTTGTTCCACAATGAGATCAACGGCTTTTTGATACGCGTCTGTGACCGGAATTTGTTGCAAAGCCTGAATTTCTTTCTCAATAATTTCTTTTAAATCTGCAATCATTGTATTCGGATTTATCGTGCAAAGATATTTATTTATACTTTTGTATCCGCTATCTAAACGCAAAATTCGATGAATTACGATACATTTTCTTTGAATAATGGCCTTCGCGTCATTTATTTGCCTTCAAAATCGCCGGTGGCTTACTGCGGTTTAGCCGTGAATGCCGGCACGCGCGACGAGGATACACATCAGCATGGTTTGGCGCATTTCATTGAGCATACGCTTTTTAAAGGCACGCAAAAACGGAAAGCCTGGCATATCCTCAACCGGATGGAGCACGTGGGCGGTGAACTGAACGCTTATACCACAAAGGAAGACACATTTATTTATTCCATTTGCCTATCGGAAGATACGGAGCGCGCGATGGAACTTTTGGCCGATTTGGTTTTTCATTCACAGTTTCCCGAACAGGAAATTGTCAAGGAACGGGAAGTGGTAATCGACGAGATTCATTCGTATCAAGACAATCCGTCCGAATTGATTTTTGATGAGTTTGAAAATTTGTTGTTCCGAGGCAATGAAATGGGACACAGTATTTTAGGCGATGAAGAAAGCCTTCAGACTTTTACTTCCGAACATTGTTTCGATTTTACCCGTCGTTTTTATTTGCCCGAAAATATGGTTTTTTTCTATTACGGACAAATGCCGTTAGCGAAAATCAATCATCTGGCGCAGCGTTACTTGGAAATTCCGTTAGAACGCTCGCTTCCGCAACGGCAGCGGCAAGCTCCGGAACGACTACGTCCAATTAAAGAACTTCAACAGAAAGAGTTGCATCAATCGCATGTGATGATCGGTGGACCCGGTTACGATGCGTTTCACAAAAACCGCACGGGATTATTTTTGTTGAATAATATTTTGGGCGGTCCGGGAATGAACAGTCGTTTGAATCTGGTTTTGCGCGAGCGCAACGCCTTGGTTTACAACGTCGAATCGGGATTAACCACTTATACTGATACCGGCGTTTTCAGTATTTATTTCGGATGCGACCATGAATCGAGAGAACGGTGTTTGAAATTGACTTACAAGGAATTAAAAAAACTGCGCGAGCAGCAACTGACAACTTCGCAATTACACGCAGCCGTCAAGCAATTGAAAGGGCAGCTGGGCGTGGCAAGCGATCACAGCGAGAATCTGGCTTTGCGGATGGGGAAGGCGTTTTTGCATTTCAACCGGTATGAAATGTTGCCGGAAACGTATAAAAAATTGGAGGCGTTGACGAGCAGGCAATTGTTGGAGATTGCGAATGAGGTTTGGGATGAGAGCGGATTATTTGAATTGATTTATGAATAACTTTCCTACTGTATCCGATAATTCAAATTCCTCTTACTCGCCTTTCCACTTGTTCGGAAAACCTTGATAAATAACTGCTTTCCCAAATGCGTGCGCTTCGCGTACGATTCGTAAGTATCCGTCGCCAAATCAAAATCATCCTGCCAGCATGTGCACGAAGAAACATAACAATAAGTCGAATCGGCAATATTGCTGTCTTTATTTGCCGGTT